>JBEKCU010000068.1:0-26732 GCA_050014735.1 Candidatus Acidiferrales bacterium
AAATACCGGTAGCCCATCGCCATCCCCTTCTTAAATGCTTCCTGCGTCTCCACCTTTTCGGCAACAAGCCGCACATTTCGGCGTGACAGCTCCCGCGCGAGTCGCTCCTGCTCCGGGGGAGGCGTCGTGAGAAAATCGATTTTGATGTAGTCGGCGAATTCGAGGAACGGCGTCTTCTTTGGCGAATCCACGAAATCATCGAGCGCGAGGTGATATCCAGCGTGCTTCAGGCGACGGCAGGCCTCTAGGACCTCTTCATCCGGGTCGACTGTTTCGAGGATTTCCCCGACCACGCGCTCCGGTGGTAGAAGGGTCAGATGATCTCGAAGGAGAACATCGCGAGAACAGTTGATAAAGGCCAACCGGCCCGAAGTCACCCTGTCGACCCCGAATTGTAGGAGACTATCCAACGCGACCGTCGAAATGTCCGCCCTCGTGTCGCTACAATAGTTCTCTGGACCTCCGCGGAAAAGAACTTCGTACCCAAGAACGTCCTTGTCCTGGTGGAAGATCGGCTGGCGCGCTATAAAGTTTTTCATATTTGGTAGCTCTTGTTCCGGCGCCGCTCAATGGGGGCGTTCCGATCGTTTGGATGACTGCTCGGCTTTAGGTTTGCCCGCAAGATCAGGTGTATAAGATTTGCTCGGCAGGCTTCCGCCAAACCGTGTTCGAACGCGAATGGAACGTCCTTTATACGCCTGTCAGATTTCCCAGCTTCCTCAGGGATGCGCAAAAGTAGACGCTCCCCTTCCGAGGGGCCGAACCCTCTCTTTCTATTATCGGCAAATCCCGTATCAACTTTATAACTTTGTTTCATAACAGTACAATCCGTCAAATGTTGAGCAGTAGTTGGCTACTATTTCCGATTAGCCCTTGACAGACGAGCCCCGAAACTTTATACGTGGTTGCAGACCTCCTAAAAAAAGGCCCACCCCTTCTTCGTTCGATCGTTCGATAAATCTAAATTCATGAGGAGAAACGAAGATGGCAACGCTTTTTGCTGACGAAATAAAAGAACGTGTACCTGTTTTCCCAGTGGCGAATGAGATGGAGAAGGCGGTACCGGCCCGAAAACGCAAAACTAAAGTGAAAGCTCCCACGAAAGTGGAACGCCAGGAAATTCTCCGAGAGCGAATTAAGCATCTGACCCAAGACCTCGAGGCGGCTGGTTTTGGGGGACTGCTAAGAATTCCCGGAGTGGTGAAGCCAATTGTTCCCGAAATCCCCGATGTGAAGACCGGCGGATATATTGGGCATATTGAAGAAGAATTAGGCACGTATATACAGCGCGTTTCGATTGTCGATAATTTTTACCAGCGCCAGCCGTTCGACCATCTGAACGACAAGATCTATCTGCGATTGATCCGCGATTTCATTGTTAGGGCCGCGATGCCGGAGGCAAAAGTGGCCGCGCTCGATGGACGAGGCGGCCGGCTGAAGTCGTTGCAAGAAAAGGGAATCAAGTACTCGGTGATCGATGGCCTGCAGCGATTGTATTGCTATTGCATTTCCATCCTGGTGGTCTGGCAAAGAGAAAAGCTGATTACGGACCGCTGCATCACGAAAGAGGCTTGGGACTACCTGAAAGAAGCCGTCGATAAATCGGGGGATCCCAAGGAGGCCGTCGAAGAAATCCTGAAGCGAAAAACTCGTTACGAGATTTTTTGGAACATCGACCTGGAAGGGCTGCTGCATTATATGGTCACATTCAATACCGGACAACGGCGGATGAGCCTCGAGGTCCAGCTTGAGATTATGCAGCGTCCGCTGCTTGAAGCGCTCGAGCACGGCGCGAAAATTCCAATTTTTCAAGACAACCGGAATATACCCGGGAAGCAGAAGCCCAAGAACGAGTTTTCGGCGTCCGATCTGGTGATGGCGACCCGTGCGTTCATCGAATTTAATCCACAGATCAAGAAGCCCGATGAGGCCGAAGGTCTGCTGGAGCGCGAAAAGGGATACACCGATATTCAAACCTCCTTCGATGTTGGCGACATTAAGGATGTTATCGCCACTTTGAAGAAAATCACGATCGACCTGCATCCCAAAATCATGGAAAAGTATGCAAATAATCCGAACCATAGGTACATCCTTTCCGGCGGCGGTGTCTTCCTGCTTAGCTTCGCCGCGGCGTGCGGGAAAGTCCGTAATATGTTGAACATGACATCGCTGGAAGGCGCATTCGAACGATTGTCCAAGGAGTTGGAGAAACCGGACGACGATCCGTTAAACCTCGAGGAATATCAACGAACCCTCGCCGGCATTAAGTCGTCGCGAGGTAAGGCTGTCCGAAGACTGGTCTACGATACATTTCTTCGCTTCTTCAACATGACGACCGCTACGCTGGACTGGGCAGACACCGCCCGACAAATCAGTATTTAGCTGCCCATCTGCAACCGAAAACAATGTCATGACAAAAGGCCCTTCGCGTTGAAGGGGGGCTTTTTGTCTGACATGGCGTGCATTTCTTGCCAATTTCGCTTTAAAGACGCTAAGGCTAACTAGTAGGTACGTCAATCTCCAGGCAGGTATTCGCAAGGCGATGGTTTTGAATTAGAGTGACTGAGTTTCGAGGGGATGACTTTGTGTCGACCGACGATCGTAGTATGTCCTTCACCTTTGTCGTGAAAGCGTTCTAATAGACGTTGAGGAAAACGGTTCAGCCGGTGAGGGACGGATGTTTATCGCGCGCTCCATACCCATCTATTGTCAGTTCGTGGGTACTGGTGAAACAGCAGATCTCTTCCATAGTTTCGCTCCCGCTGGTGACGAGCTGATTTGTGCCTTCCGGCGTCACAAAATCGTCGATTTTGCAGAGTGGGGATTTGGCGAAAACTTCTATGAGAGCCGGATCATGCTGCAACGCTTCGATATTTCTACAGGTTCCCCGACCTCGGAGCCAGAGGAAGCAATGGCCATCGGAGAAGATCCCCGATGCGTTTCTGTGAGCGGGCGGCCATACATAGTGAGCGCAAATCCGTGCGGAGGAAACTTCAACTATGTCCTGTTCAATGTACAGACGAAAAAATATCTAAATATTGAGGTGACGAACAGGGCCGGTTTTAAGTACGGAAAGAATTGGCAGCCGTTTGTTGTTGGTGAAAAGTTGTACGCAGTTCACGGGTTCTCGCCGTTTCGAATTCTAAGGATCGACGTGGAGACCGGCCTGGCGGAAATCGTTTTCGAAAAGAGCGTGGGTTTGGACGTGGTTTCGCCTCACGACGGCTACACGCACTTTCGCGGTGGCTGCTCAGCGCTCGTTATCGAAGACAAGGTCGTGGGCTTTGGACACCTGACGATTGACTCAGGTCGTCACAGCATGTTCCAGTGGACATTCTCTCCCTCGAATGGCCAAGTAGATCTATCGTTCGACCTCGATATCAGGCCACTCACCGATTGGGGATTGAAAATCATCGATCCAACTTGTTTTTTTTCATTTCGGGGAAAATTCTATCTGGGAGTGAGTTGTTCCAACAGGGATTGGTTCTACGGGCAAACATTTGTTTCGCTGCTTCTGGAGCTGCAACTGGACGAAAATGGACTTCGGGGAGCGGAATCTCTCGGCTCGGTGCTAAGTAATGCATTACCTCCTCAAGATAAGCCGAGCGGTAACAACCGGACCGTGCATTTTTTCCGTGCCGCTGAGCTAATGATGGGGCAGGGAATCCGAGGCCGCAATTTTGAGGTTGTATCGAGAGCCGGCAAGGACGATTCGGGGCATGTGGTCTACGGTCCCTATATTAATCTGAACTCCGGAATATACCAAGTGCGCCTCCAGTTCGCCGGTGCAGGCCCAAGGTCGCAGGAAATCGGTGAGCTGGATGCTTGCAGCAATTCTGGGGGTAATGTTCTGGCGACACAGCACCTGTTCGGAACCGACGGCAAGCTTTCGATCGCGACACTGGATTTCGAGATACCGACGGACGCACTGGGGGTTGGGGTGGAAGTGCGAGTCGGCTCCAGGAACGTGGCAGATATGCGCCTGACGGATGTTTCGATTACCAGGGTATAGTTCGCGTCTGTACGGTTCGCACGGGGCGATTCAAATTGTGCTGTGCCTAACTTATTAGTAATGTTACTCTCGCCTGATGGCGCTCAAGATTGCCGAATGATATCCATCCAGAATCATGAATTCTTCGCACTGGCAACGGCATTTTCCGCAAACCGGCTACACTTTGCGCTCAATTAGTTAGTCATTGTGCACAAACGTTCCACAGGGTTGTTGTTTACCATCGGTAACCGACCATAATTGCATCACTCCCCTGTCGGAGAGGTTAATTGCATGGTCTCTACGTGTCTCGAAAGTATGCGGCGCTGGGGATTCATTAAGGCGAAGGAGAATAGAGAGTATAGCAATTAATTAGGAACGGAACAGCATTGAGGATCGAGAATTGAGCTGTAAAGAGGGGGGCCTATGTTGTCAGGGGCTAGTCCAGCAGCCCATCAAGAGAACTGTCGAGTTTTGATTGCAAGTTCAGATCCCAGTATCCGAAGCCGCTCGATCGCGGAAACTGGCAATCAGAAAGTATCCTACGAGGAAGCGCCCAGCGGCGCTCAGGCGATGGCCAGACTACGGTCAGTGCCGTTCGATTTGCTGATTCTCGACCGGCGTCTCCCCGACCTGAACGCCGACGAAGTCGCGGAGATTGTACGGAAGAAGTTTCCGGGTTTGCGTATCCAGTTGGTTGATTCCTCGGAATTTGCCGAGGAGAAGCCAGAAACGCCAGCTCCTATTTCATTTACGAACAGATACGCATCACAGCAAAAAGTCTCGTCACCTAACGATTCGATTGGCCATGAATTGGACCTGCTGCCAGGAATGGTAGGCCAGGGTCGAGCGATGCAGAGAGTTTACCGCCTGGCCCGACTTGTGGCGAATCGGAGCACTACTGTTCTAATCAGTGGAGAAACCGGTACGGGTAAAGAACTGGTGGCGCGAGCAATCCATCAGATCAGCCCGCGAAGCAAAAATCCTCTTGTTGTCGTCAATTGCGCGGCTATCCCGGAGGCGTTGCTTGAGGCCGAACTGTTCGGCCATGTGCGAGGTGCTTTCACGGGTGCTATTCAATCCCGGTTAGGCCGCATTCACAACGCACACGGCGGGACTTTATTTCTCGACGAAATTGGGGATTTGCCCCTTGCCATGCAATCGAAGCTGTTGAGGTTCCTGCAGGAAGGCGAAATTCAACGCCTCGGCAGTTCGGACGTATTCCGAGTGGACGTTCGCGTGGTGTGCGCCACAAACATTAACTTGGTTCAGAGCGTCAAACAAAGGACGTTTCGTCAGGATTTGTATTATCGAGTAGCCGTCTTTCCTATTGAACTTCCACCATTACGTGAACGCATCGAAGATATTGGGCCGTTGGCGGAACGATTCTTGGGCGACCTATGTCGGGAGGCTGACGTGGAACCCAAGAGGCTTTCTGCCTCGTCGATTGCGCTCTTGCGTCAAACGCACTGGGCCGGGAACGTGCGCGAGCTCCAACATGCGGTGGAACGCGCGTTTATTCTGTCAGGCTCTGAACCCCATCTTCACGTGGAGCACTTTAGTTCGGTTGCCGATCCCGGCGAAATTAGTAAAAGCTAAGAATTCTCGTTGAATCGTGGCATGCCACGTGCATCTCGGGTCACCGAGGTGCCAAATTTGCCTAGTACTCGGCAAATTCGAGACAGTGAGAACGCGGCAAAATCTTCCACACCCGATTTTCGTCTGCTCGAACGAGCCTTCGCGACGTTCACGGAAGCCGCGGGGTCACTCGAGAAATCCTACGCGCAGCTGCAAGGCGAAGTTTCCAAGCTTCGCGCAGATTTGGAAGATGCCAATGCGAAGCTCTCTCGCAGTTTAGATGAGAACGCCCGTGCTCGAAGTTTCCTCACCCAAGTCTTGGACAGGCTTCCTTGCGGAGTGGTTGTTGGCCGTTCGGACGGCAAGATCGACTTGCTTAATCCGGAAGCGCAACGATTACTCGAATTGGAATCGCAATCAATTTTTCCCGCCCGATCCGTTTCCGAAATCCTAGCCGAGTGGGCCGCAAGCGCAATCGCGGGAACGTCTTATGTGGAACACCAGTGGTTATCCAATACATCGGCGGAACAGCGAACGCTTGCAGTTAGCATGACGGCCATGGAGTCCGCCCAAAACCTGGAACCAGAAACAATTTGGATCGTGCGCGATATTTCGGATCAAAAACGCTCCGCGGCTGAGCGAGAAGAGAGCCGCCGCGCCCATGCTCTGGCCGAAATTGCCGCAGTACTGGCTCACGAGATCAGAAATCCATTGGGAAGCATGGAATTATTTACCAATGTGCTCGGCGAGGCCACGAAGCAAATACCTGAAGCCCACCAATGGGTCGTGCATCTTCAATCCGGTCTTCGTTCGTTGGGCGCAACCGTCAATAATGTGCTGCAGTTCCACGGGAACCCGTGCGACCAATTTCTGCCGGTTCGAATCGATCGTGCGCTCGCGCATACCGTGGAATTTCTGGGCCCTCTGGCCATGGCCCAGGGGTTCACGATAGATCTGGAAAATTCAATCGGTGAAGTCATTGTCGCCGCTGATGTTCATGGGTTGCAACAAGTGTTCCTTAATCTTGCACTAAACGGCTTTCGAGCCATGGCGCGAGGAGGGAAGCTCACAATCCGCCTTCAGTGGGCCGGCCGTTCCGAGCCAGGCTTGCTCCAGATCGATTTCCAGGACGAAGGTCGTGGAATCGAGCCGTCCTTGCTGGAGAAAATATTCGAACCGGGCTTCACCACAAAGGCTGGCAGCCCAGGGTTGGGTTTGTCGGTTTGCAAGAAGGTCGTGGAACAACTCGGCGGAAGGATCCGCGTGAAAAGCCGTCAGGAACAGGGCAGCACATTCACAATCTATCTGGCCGCTTCGGAGGAAATAGGTGAGTGATTTACTGATCGTTGACGATGAGTTGCCAATGCGAACGGCGCTGGAAGCCAGCTTTCGCCAGTGTGGATGGCTGGTTGCATCGGCCGGAGGCGTCGCGGAAGCAATTGCCGTTTTTCGGAATGACCCGTGCGGGCTGGTCCTGACGGATATGAAGATGGGAGATGGCGACGGTCTGCAACTGATGCAAGGCATTCGCCAGATCGCTCCGCAAACGCCTGTCGTCTTCCTCACCGCATACGGAAATGTCAACGAAGCTGTCGTCGCCATCAAGGAGGGCGCCTGCGATTACCTCATCAAGCCTGTCTCGTTCGACCATCTGAAGCAAGCCGTGCAAACGATTCTGGATCGGAACTCTTGCGAACAGTTCAAACATCATGAATTCATCGGATCTTCCGGAAATTTCCGCGCGCTCCTGGCGAACGCTCGGCGTGTGGCGCAAACGGACGCGGATGTTCTCGTCGAAGCCGAGAGCGGGACCGGAAAGGAATTGCTCGCAAGAATGATTCACCGCTTCAGTCCCCGCGCAAATAAGCCATATGTGGCAGTGAATTGCTCGGCTTTTCCGGAAAGCCTGCTTGAAAGCGAATTGTTCGGTCACGTTCGCGGAGCGTTTACGGGAGCCACTGCGTCGAAGGCCGGAAAGTTTCTGCTGGCCGATGGAGGGACTCTCCTTCTCGATGAGATTGGGGAGATGCCGCTGAGCTTGCAACCCAAGCTGCTGCGGGTCTTACAGGAACGTGAAATTGACCGCCTCGGTGATACGCATCCCGTTCATATCGATGTTCGCGTCATTGCGACAACGAATCGGTCTCTGACGGAGTTAATCGATCGCGGCATGTTTCGCAGCGATCTTTATTATCGCTTGAATGTAGTGCCACTAACGATTCCACCGCTCCGCGAACGGCGGTCCGACATTCCTGAACTTGCGGAATACTTTCTGAGGAAATATGAACCACGAGCCCAGCGAGGGCAGTTCTTTATTTCACCTGAACTTTCAGACGTGCTTTGCTCCTACGACTGGCCCGGAAACATAAGAGAGCTTGAAAATGCAATCCGACGCGCACTTGCGTTGGCAGGAGGCACCACTCTTGGAGTCGGCGCGGTCGATCCGTCGTGGGGTTCGAAATTCTCCTCGAAAATTACGGCACCTAAACCCGGCCAAAGCCTGCAGGCAGTCGAGCGAAAACTCCTTGAAGCGACACTTCATGCCACCGGAGGCAATCGAACTCGAACGGCTGAAATGATGGGAGTCAGCTTGCGGACCATTCGCAACAAGATCCGAGAGTATGGATTGGCGGCAAGGGAGGCGGTATGAGTTTTACAAACACACCACAGCTGCATCTTCTCGAACGCTACCTGGACTTGACAGCGGAACGCCAGGGCCTATTGAGTGCCAACATCGCGAACATCGATACCCCTGGTTACCGCACCCGCGATATCGATTTTCACGGGGAATTAAGCCGTGCCATGCAAAGCGAAGAGACCGGCCGGACAGAGCCGCTGGTTCGCGAAGTAACGGGCTTAATCGCGCGCCCAGACGGAAACAACGTAAGTGTCGACCGGGAAGGCCTGTTGCTTTCACAGGTCCAGCTCCAATTTGACGCTGCCTCGCAGTTGGTGAAAGAGCAATTCAAGCTTCTAAACATCGCAATCGACAAGGGAGGTTCATAGTCATGAATTTATTCGGAATATTGGACGTCAGCGGTTCGGCACTTCTCGCGGAGCGCCAGCGCGCGGAGATCGTTACCAGCAATTTGGCTAACGCGGAGACGACTCATGCTGCGGATGGAGGTCCATACAAACGCGTGCATGTTGTTTTTGGATCGCATCAGATGGCGTCACACGGTTTTCAGGCGACTCTCGCCTCCTTTACCGACAGGCATACGGAGGGAGTGCGCGTGGATCGAGTCGTGGAAGACAGCACCGCGCCGATCCGGCGATTCGAGCCGGGTCATCCAGACGCTGACTCGGAAGGGTATGTTTCGTATCCCGCCATCAACCCAGTCGAGGAAATGGTGAACCTCATGGGGGCGGCCCGATCGTATCAGCTCAATGCATCGGCGGTGCAAAGCACGAAGAACATGATCCAAGCTTCGATCGATATCCTGAAGGGTTAAGAACTAGGAACAGCAAACAATGATTCCACCTATCCCAGCAGCACCGCCGGCCATTTCGGGCGCGAATGAAGCGGCCCCGAATACGAACCAGACAAGTACAGGTTCGGACTTCATGAGTGCGCTTCGCGACGCGACCGATCAGGTTAGCCAGCTTCAATCGGAAGCGAGCATGAAGGTCTCGACGATGTTGACCGGTAACGGACAAGACGTTCATTCCGCGATGATCGCCGTTCAAAAGGCGGAGCTCGCGTTTGAATTAATGGTGGAGATGCGTAACAAGATCGTTTCCGCATATCAGGAAATAGCGCGTATTCCGTTCTGAGGGTGCACCGTTCTGAGGTTGCACAGGATAAAGCCTGAGGCGCACGCAGGGACATGGATAATTTTCTGAAGCAACTTGTAGCGTTTTTCCAAGGGATGACGATCCGGCAGAAGGCATTATTGGCCGGCAGCACCGTCGTCGTGGGCGGCATCGTGTGGGTCTTCGTGCGGCTGATCGGTGGAGGAGATTATAAGCCGCTATTCGTCGGGCTTGCACCTGCCGATGTCCAGAGTCTGGGGCAAAAGCTCGCGGCCCAAAATATCAATTACCAGATTTCTGCAGACGGAGCTTCTGTTTTGGTTCCCGCGGATCAACTGGACAAGGCACGAGTCGGCGTCGCGTCGCAAGGTCCGATCACGAGCGGACGAATGGGCTTCGAGCTATTCGACAAGCCCAATTGGTCGGGCAGCGATTTTTCTGAAAAAGTAAATTACCAGCGAGCGTTGGAAGCCGAGCTCGAACGCACCATCCAAACCATGAATGGAGTCGAGGCAGTCCGCGTCCACCTGGTCCTTCCTCATGAATCCCTATTTACTGATCGAGAGCGGCCGGCAAAGGCAGCGGTGGTTTTGAAACTTCGCGGGATGCGCATGTCGGACCAGATTGGCGCCTCCATTTCAAACTTGGTTTCCAGCGCGTGGGACAATCTTTCGCCGCAGAATGTGACGGTTGTGACGACCGACGGACAGATGCCTGGGGCGGGTCACAGCTCTTTCGGCGATGCGGCGAGCGGGTCAGGGGATTTGGAAACAGTCATGGCGGAAAAAGTCGTGCAGGTGTTGACGCCCATTGTTGGGGCAGAGCATGTGAAGTCCAGCGTTTCAATTGAGTACGATCCGACATCCGGTGAAAGCACCCAAGATTCGTACGATCCTGCCTCAACCGCGGTTCTGAGTTCTCAAGTTTCCACGGAAACTTCCTCCGACGCACAACCATCGGGAATACCTGGTACGGCAACCAACGCACCCAACGTGCAGCCCTCCGGCGCGGCGGGCAATCAGACCAATGTCGAAAACACCGCGGATGGGATTCGAACCGAGAATAAAACATTTGCGGTTAGCCATACGACCCACCACTTGATCGAACCTCCGGGGCGAATCAAGCGCGTTGCCGCCGCCATTCTCGTGGATGACGCTTTGGAAACGAAGGTGACAGATGGCAAGTCAGTGCAGACGCGCCGAAAACGGACGCCTGAAGAAATGAAGCAAATTGAGGATCTCTCCAAGGCAGCGTTGGGCTGGGACAGCAGCCGAGGTGATCAGATCTCCGTGCAAGAAGTGATGTTCCAGATTCCGGAAGTCGAGGCTCCCGCTCCAGTCACCTTGCCGGAGCGGGTTCGCCTCGTGACACTCAAGTGGATCGAACTCGTGCCCGTGCTGAAGACGGTCTCCGCCGTCGTTCAGGCGGGCGAAGTCCATGTCGCGACTACCCGTCCCACACTGCCCGCTGGGGACCGCGAAATTGCAGCCCAGTTGGCCGAGCCTGTCAGGACGGAAGGCCTCCTCCCATCGGGATCGAACCAAGGACTGGAACTGCCTCAGGCGATGGCGTTGAAACAACAGCTTGCGAAGAGTGTGCAGTCCGATCCTCACGATGCCGGCCGGCTCGTCCAGAACTGGATCCGTGAAGCGTAGTATCCCCGATGACCGCTTCCTCCCAGCCCGAGCTAAATGGAGTGCGCAAGGCGGCAATTCTGCTCGTTCTCCTTGGAGATTCCGCAGCTTCCAAGATTTGCGATCATCTTCCTCAAGAGTCATTGCGCGCGCTCGCCGAAGAAATCTCCTCGCTGGGTGACATACCTGAGGAGACCGCTAATCTGGTCTTGCGAGAGTATGAGCAGATGAGCGGTCATAAAAAATCATTGGCTCAGGGCGGACCCGAGTATGCCGAAAAGGTCTTTTTAAAATCGGCCGATTCGAGCGGAACAAAGTCCGCGGTTCACGAAATCATCGAATCGACGAAAACCTCAGCGCAGGCGCTCGAAGTTTTACGAGCGGCCAATCCCCAGCGTCTCGTCAACGCACTAAAGGACGAGCTTCCACAAACCGTCGCCATCATCTTGCTGCATCTCGACAGCCGTACGGCTGGGACAACGTTGTCTTTGCTCCCCGAGGCGTTACGCGCCGAAGCTGTGCGGCGCCTTGCGCAAATGAAACCTTCGTCACCCGAACTGGTGAGCAAAATTCTAATTGCGTTCGCCCGTAAACTGCAGATGGAGAACGTCGAAACGAATCGTCGTGAGCGCGGCGGCGTAAAAGTGGTTGCCGATCTATTGAACCAAACTTCCGGAAAGGTGACGGCCCAAATCCTCGAATCGATTGAAAAGGATAATGCGGATCTTGCGACTTCGATTCGGAACCAGATGTTCACGTTTGAGGATTTTGTCCAAGTTCCGGATGTGGGAATTCGCGAATTGCTGGCCCAAGTCGACAAGAAAACGCTGGCGACTGCCCTTAAAAATGCGTCAGAGGAACTGAAAACTCACCTTTTCAGGTCCATGTCTTCTCGTGCCGTCGAGATGCTAAAAGAGGATACGGAAGCGCTTGGCCAGATTCGCGCAAAAGACATCAATCAGGCCCGGGTCGATATTGTCGCGATCGCTCGCAAATTGGAAGCTGAAGGAAAATTGGTCTTGAGAAATGAAGCGGAGGAAGAGAATGCCTGATTCGAGTCAGGGCGGGAATCCAACTCCTGAAACAGCGAAGCCCTTTCTTTACGCGCCGCCGAGTGGAGACAGGCCGCGAAGTTCAGGCTCAGCCTCGGAGCATTCGCCTTCGGATCAAGTTCTACAAAAAGCATATGAAAGCGGCCTTTCAGATGGTAAAGCGAGCGCGAGAGCGGAATTCGAAAAAGCCACTGCGGAAATGCGAAGCCAGATATCCGGAGCCTTGCGCAACTTTTCGAAAGAGCGCGCGGATTACTTCGGCCGAGTCGAGGTTGAAGTGGTTCGATTGTCCTTGTCCATTGCGCGAAAGATATTGCATCGGGAATCTCAGATCGATCCAATGGTCTTAACTGGCGTCGTGCACGTCGCGCTCAATAAGCTGGATTGCGATACACGGGTCCGCCTCCGCACCCATCCTGATGAGGCCCGATTCTGGAGCGACTATCTTAAACAGGCAAAAGATATATATCCTACGGTCGATGTTGTGGGCGATCCGACACTGCCGCAAGGCCATTGCACCCTGGAAACCGATTTCGGCACCACAGAGATCAGTCTGGAGACGCAACTAAAGGAAATTGAACAGGGATTTTTCGATCTTCTTGAACGGCGTCCCAAGGGGGGGGAGTGACCGAGACGAACTCTCTAGAACCCTATTTTCGGCGCCTCGATGAGTTCTCCGCGGTTCGATGGGTCGGGCGAGTAATCAAGGCTGTCGACTATCTAATCGAAGCCGATGGTCCGATTAGCTCCGTCGGAGAGGGCTGCGCGATTCTGACGTCCGACGGACGCACGCTCGAGGGTGAAATTGTAGGGTTTCGCGGCAAGACGGTGTTAGCCATGCCCCTGGATCGTCCCATCGGAATACGCTACGGCGACCGCATCGTTACGCGGGGCACGCGCCCGGCGATTCGAGTGGGCGGCAATCTTCTTGGCCGTGTGATCGATGGCGGCGGACGTCCCATGGATGGAAAAGGCCCTACCGGTGGCCGAGAATACCGAATTATTTCAGGAGACGCGCCTCAACCATTGACCCGATCTCTTATCCGCGATCCTCTCGGCTGCGGCGTGCGATCGATCGATGGCATGTTGACCGCCGGTCGTGGCCAACGAATGGGAATTTTCGGCGGCAGCGGCGTGGGCAAGAGTACTTTGATCAGCATGATGGCGCGGGGAACGTCGGCGGATTTGACGGTGCTGGCGCTCGTCGGAGAGCGCGGCCGCGAGGTCCAGGAGTTCTTGGTGGATGCTATCGGAGAGAGCAATCTGGAGCGTTGCGTGGTCGTCGTTTCGACGTCGGATCAGCCGCCGTTATCGAGGATCCGAGCAGCGCTCGCGGCCACGACCGTTGCGGAATACTTTGCGGCGCAAGGCAAGCACGTGTTACTCGTCGTCGACTCTCTGACGCGATTTGCGATGGCCCAGCGGGAGATTGGGCTAGCAGCTGGGGAGCCACCCACTGCCAAAGGCTATACCCCCTCTGTGTTTACATTGCTGGCACGACTCCTCGAACGCGCGGGACACTTTGGAACGGGAAGTATTACGGGGTTCTATACGGTGCTTATGGAAGGGGACGACCAGCAGGACCCGCTCGTGGATGCGGTTCGCGCCATTCTAGACGGACACATCATGTTGGACAGGCGGCTGGCGGCGCAGGGCCATTATCCGCCGATTTCGATATTGGACAGTATCAGCCGTCTGATGCCGGCCGTATGCGAGGCAAATCACCTTGCAAAATCGCAACGGCTAAGAGGTTTGTTGTCTTCATACGTCACATCGGAAGACTTGATTCGAGTGGGCGCTTACCAGAGGGGTGGAGATGCAACTCTCGACCAGGCGATTGCCGCACTTCCGGCCCTGAACGCATTCCTCCGGCAGAAAAAGGATGACCTGGCTCCTTTGGCGCAGACAATCCAGGCCCTGATGGCCTTGCCGGGATAAACTCCTGATGGCTTTTCACTTCACGCTAAATGGTCTCATGAGGCTGCGCGAAAGCTTGGAGCGAGCGGAATTGCAGCGATTGCATTCCGTCGCAGGCGCGGTGGCGTCTGCGCGCGCCGAAATTGAGTCGCTTGAAAAAGTCATGGAGGCGGCACACCGTCGCACGTCCGATACTGTCGTGGCCGCCGGACTGACCGGAGCTGAACTGCATTTCGAGATCGCAAGAGACACTGCGTGGAACGCGCAGCGATCCCATTTGTTAAAGAAACTATCTGACTTGGAGCAAAAAAGAAGAGACCAGCAAGCCCGTTATCTTCAGGCACGAATGCAGCGCGAGATTCTGTCAAACTTGTACGAGCGTCAATTCGCTGAGTACGAACTCGAACAGTCTCGGCGTATGCAACAACGGATCGATGAGTTGTTTCTCATCCGCGGCATTCCAGCAGCCAAGCAACTGAAACCGGCCTCGAACGACGAATTGGAATAGATTACTAATCACACTTTGCCCAGCACTCGGCAAAGGTTGCCCGGTTCGCCTGCACTACCTCTCGTCAAATTCCAGGAAAACTTTAGCGCATTCTTTATCTGGCTCACTTTCAGCAGGTTGAGTCGCCTTGAGCATCCACCGCTTTCGTAAACAACTTTGGCCACCGGTGTGCATTAGCAGTGTCCGGCGACGAATTGAACCAATGGTGACAGAGTCCATTTCGAGTTCTATTTCGGCCGCACGAGAACCGATCGGATCGACAATGACCAGCAATGTGACATTAAATTCGCCAGATTCGGAAAACGCTGCGTTGAGCCTTCCGGCATTTGCGGATGTTTTGTTGTCGTCATTATTCAGTGCGATTCCCATCGGAGAAGCGCCAAGCGATGCGGGAATACCCAGCGACTTGGTCTCAAATTCGGAAAAGGGAGCAAGACATATCGGCAATGTTGCTGACGATGCGATGGGACGAATGCTGGAACCGTACGCCGCAGGAAAAGAGCCTCTTCTCACATCGAAGAACTCGGTCAAGCGACCCGAGAATGCCCCCTCTCACAATGGCGTCATGGGCGTCGCGGTTAGACAATTCCGCTCAAGCGATTCGTCGAACGCCGTTCAACAGCCATTCGTGAACAATTCAGCATTCCTAATTCCCGTTCGCAGTAGTGGGAGTTCGTTGGCGTATGAGCCTAACTCACAAACGTTCTCGCTGGAACAGGTCCAGACGTTGCAGGGAAGCGCGGAAAATGATCCAGAAACCGATCGCACGGTTGAGACGCTCCCCGCCCGGAACGGGCACTCTGACGTTCTGCCGTTTTCTCACGCGAATACAGTTGCCGTCGATGGTTCGGATGCGGCGCAACAATCTTTTCCGATGATCTCCGAACCCGACGGGATTTCCGCGGGGATTGTGAGCCTCCCCTCAGCTCCAGCTGATTTGTCACAGTCCGATTCAACGAATCGTCCGGTTGCGATGACCGCAACGGCAGGGGACGCTCAAGTTCCGGAGTTGCCAGCGCCATCTCTCCGACAAATTACGAGTCCTGCTTTGCAACGCGAATCGTCTGTCCAAGGGATGCGCCATTCCGCCATTGACAGAACCGACTCAGCGCAGCCAAACTCAACAATTTCCCCCGAAACGTCCTCACTAACGCCTTCGGCAACGCCCAATCTCCAACCTATCGTGGGACACTCCGCGCCAACGAGCGCGATTTCAAACGAAGATTCGAATGAAAAGAGGGCTGGCGCATCTCAATTCGTTGGGAGGGCCGAAAGGACTGGGAGCGTTCAGTTTGAACCGCTGCCGCGTCCTTTCGGTCAAGTTACAAATCCAAGTTGGCGGAACGAGTCGTCGGTCCCAGCGATGGCACGCCGCGTCCTTGACGGAACCGTGTCGGCGCAATCGCAGTCCGCAACTTCCTCCGTAACGTCGCCAGCGATATCCAATGTTCCACCGATCGTGGGATATTCCACACCGATCGGCAGGGTTTCAAACAACGATTCAAAGAGTAATTGGATTGGCACTTCAAAAGAATCTTCGAATGGAACTTTCAGTCAAGATTCGAATCCGACCGAGACCGATGTGACGTTGCTTACTCCACCGACGCCTGAAACCTCTCTCGGCGGCACGAAGTTCATGGCGCACCAACCAATTCAAGAGCCCGATCCAACTTCTTCGATATCGTTTACGGCAATACGCGTCGAATCCGAGGCCGTGGCCGAAGCTCCGACCACTCCTTCGCTTGATATCGAAGTGTCGAGTAGCATTAAGCCATCGAGCCTCGTGGACCTGCCCGATCCTATTGAGACAAAAGATCTGAATCCGAAAACATACCCTGCGCCGTCGAGTACCGATGAGAAGTCGCAAGAGGATACTGGGAAAAATCTGGTTAGCCCTGCTTCGAACTCGGCACGGGGTGGGGGAGCGGGAAGTCCCGCCACGGCATTGCCCGAAACGGTGAATGGAAAGGCGCCGAAAATAGCGAGCCTTGTGGACCGCCTCGATTCCGCAGCGAGAGAAGATTCGAATCCGAAAACGAACCATGCGCGGTTGAGTGGCGATGAGAGATCGGGAAAAGATACTGGGGAAAATCTGGATAATCCTATCGTGAACCTCGCAACGGACGGGGGAGCGGGAAACGTCGCGATCCCGTTGTCCGAAGCGTTGAGCGAAAAGGTCCCGGAAATAGCGAGCCTTCCGCACGTGCTCGATTCTGCCGCGATTGAAGATCCGAATCCGAAAACAGACCTTGCGCACTTGAGTGCCGATGACGGCTCCCGAAAAGATATCGGGAAGAATCAGTCCAATCGTACTTCGATTTCCATATCGGATAGTGACGCGGCAATCCCCCTAATCTCATCGTCCGAAGCGGTGAACTCAGAGGCGGTGAAACTCGGGGTCACGGCAGCTGCGAATGCGGCGCAAGCTGCGGTAGCGGATGCATCTTCGCTAACGTCCGGAAAGCCGCTCGTGGGTGATATTAAAACACCAGCGCATAGCGCCGATCCGTCCGTCAAGGACGGCGGTCAAAGTAAGGGAGTCGAGATCTTGATTGGCGGCCAGCAAGCGACCTCGATTCAATCCGCTCAGATTACCTCTCAGATTGGCAAATCGGGCGTCAGAATCGCGTTGCAAGGCGAGCAATTTGGAGCGGTTGAATTGCATGCCAAGGTAACCGGCGATCAAGTGAGCGCATCCATTACCGCCGATCACCACGAAACCCATGCGTTGCTCTCCAGCGATTTGCCCGCGCTTCAACAGATATTGAACGAGCGCCAGCTTCGGGTGAATGAAATCATTGTGCTTCACAATTCGCTGGCGTCAAGCACTTCGTCCGACGGCGGTCCATCCGCAAAACGGGAAGCAACGACGCCACAGCAAGCAAACGCGTCGTCCGGCCATGGCGCTGGAGGATCGGCAATTCCGTCGAGCGATCCACACGGACAATCGGGCGTGAATGGGATTTTTGATTCTAGGGGAAGACTAAGCGTGCGAGCCTGACGGGCCGCCGCATGAAAAGGAGCCGTACTCATGACCATGCCAAGCGTTTTGACGAATAATATTCCTCCGTCGACAAGCACGCAGTTACCACCGTCGTCCAGCTCAAACAATCAATTGGGTCCGAATTCATTCATTACTCTTCTTACGGCGCAACTTCAAGCGCAGGATCCACTCAATCCAATGGACCCCTCGCAGATGGTTGACCAGTTGACACAAATTAACTCGCTTCAACAGCTCGTACAGATTCAGACCGATCTTCAGCAAGTGCTCGGTGAAACACCCGCGACAACGCAGTCGCCTGCGACAGCACAGACGAATGCGACGTAGGCTTCGATAACGGCAATTGCAGCAGAAGTTTCGATCGTGCAACACAAATCTTCGCAGGGCGGAACGCTCTCGACCAATGAATGAGGAGGAATCGTATGGCATCATTTTCAACACCGCTTTCGGGCCTGGACGCCAGCTCCGAGGAACTTTCGGTCATTTCTAATAATCTGGCGAATATGAATACCGTTGGATTTAAATCCAGCGATACGAGCTTTCAGGACCTGTTTTACGATCAGGTTGGAAGCACCGCGAATGGGAACCCGCAGCAGATCGGCGTGGGTACGTCCGTAGCCTCAGTAGAGGGGAATTTCAGCCAGGGGACGCTTCAGACCACGGGAACCCCAACCGACGTTGCTATCACGGGGAATGGATTTTTCATCGCCGACAACAACGGAACGCAGGAATACACACGCGCGGGTAATTTCACTCTAGGGTCCAACGGCGACTTGATGACCGTGGACGGCGCCAACGTGATGGGCTATGCGGCAAAAAACGGCGTCATCGCCCCTGGCCAGGCTCTGAGTGCTCTTTCGATACCGCTTGGAATTACCACTCCCGCGAATGCAACCAGCACGATGCAGCTTTTGACCAATCTGGATGCGGGTGCGGGCACGGCTATCAGCGCCGCAAGCCAACAGACCGGAACCGGCATCGCCGCGGCGACAACTCTGCAAACCGGCGGCGTGCTTGCCATTTCTGACGGAACGAACAACTTTTCCTACACCACGCTCGCAGGAGACACGATCGCTAGCGTCGTCACCGCGATAAACGGAAGCGCGAATTTTACCGCCAGTCTTTCCGGGGACTCGTTGACCGTTACGGCGAAGAACGGAAACCCGATAACGTTTACCACCAATACGCTCACGGATGCGGCTACGTCCAAGGAATCCGAAGTCTTTGCGACGTCCGGTCAGGCCCAAGCGGCTGGCACGTTTAGCACGCCTGTGACAGTGTACGATTCGCTTGGCACCGCTCATGTGCTCACCGCGACTTTCACCAAGACAGCCGCCAATACTTGGAATTACACCATGACGGTTCCTGCGGCTGATTTGGGACAGACGGGGAATCCCGTTTCCGTGAAGAGCGGGACGCTCACGTTCAATGGTTCGGGGCAGCTGATCACTCCGACTTCCAATCCGAGTATCGCCATCAACGGCTTAGCCGACGGGGCCGCTAACCTGAACGTCACATGGAACTTGATCAATTCAGACAGTACCAGTTCGCTGACGCAGTTATCCGCATCGTCCGCAACCTCCTCAACCCAGCAGAACGGATACGCGAGCGGCACACTCCAATCGTATTCAGTCGGCGGCGACGGAACAATCGAGGGCGTCTTCAACAATGGACAAACCATTGCCCTCGGCCAAATCGCCCTTGCATCGTTCGCCAATGTTCAAGGTCTGATGCGGACCGGCTCGAATAACTTTGTCGCGGGGCTTTCGTCAGGGCAGCCGACGATTGGAGCGCCAACGACCGGCGGCCTCGGTTCGCTGCAGGGGGGGGCTTTGGAAGTCTCGAATGTCGATCTAGCCACCGAGTTTTCTAGCCTCATCGTTGCGGAACGGTACTATCAGGCAAACGCTCAGGCTCTAACCACACTCGACCAAGTCTCACAGTCGGCGGAGTCGATGATTCAGAACGGATAGTGAAATGAGATTCGTTTAGCGACCCGCCCCTTGAACTTTCAAGGGGCGGGTCGCCATATTCTGAGTTCATTCTAATAAACCTGATTTTTCGGCGTCAGTTTGTCCACATTCGCAATAAGCGAAACTACGAGTTACGCACAGCGCAAATTTTCTAATTGCTTGAATTTCTTTGACTTTCCGCAATAACAAAATTCCACAAAACATCTCGAAGAGATTGTTTCCCATTCGGCGCGCGAATTGCTTTACACATCCACGCCATGAGTGATGAAACAAATAAAGAAACGCAGCAAGAAGCAAAAAAATCAAATTCGCTTGTCCTGATCCTTGGCGCTGCTCTTGTCCTCGTTCTTGGAGGCGGCGGGGGTTGGTTTTATCTGCATCAAGACAAAACCGCGCAAGCTTCCGCGCCGCAACCCGAACAGTTGCACACCGTTCACTTGGAAGGATTCACGGTGAACCTTGCCGACACCGAGGAGAACCATTTCCTTCGCATCACGATCGATCTTGGTTTGGGACATGCCCCGAAGGCGCCGAAGGAGGGCGAATCGGAGATTCCGACGGCGCGTGTGAGGGACGCGATACTGACAGTGCTGACGGCTGGAAAAGCTGACGTGTTGATCACGACGGACGGCAAAGCGCAGTTGAAGAAGGACGTTCTGGCGGCGGTTCAAAAAAGCGCGCCGGACCTAGACGTGCGCGAGGTCTATTTCACGGAATTCTTGGTGCAACGCTAATTATGGCGGCTGCGATCGCATTTCCCGCTCTCGACCACGCTGAAGCGACCGCTGCGGGCTGGGACGAGATTCAGGAGGTGCCGTGCTGGCTGTCCGCCCAGATTCCTGTCACGGGGTTCAAGGTACGCGACTTGCTGCTTCTGCAGGCCGGATCGGTGGTGAACAGTAAACAATCGACGGGTGGCAGGGTTGGGCTCAAAGCAAATGGCAGCTTCATTGCATGGGCCGAATTCGAAGTAGTGAACGGCCGCCTCGGCGTTCGGTTCACGGATCTGGGATGAAACGGGAAACGAAGTGAGGGCCTGCCACATGGAAAAGAGCACGTTCTCGCAGTCGTCGGGAGAGCCAAAATCGTTCGTGGCCTCGCTGTTGTTTCGCATCCGCGCCGCATTTTCGGAAGTGAGCATTCATCGCCGTCCCCGAAGCTTGAAGATTTGCGAGACACTCTCGCTCGGAGAAAAACGGATCCTCGCCCTGATCGAGTGCGAAAATCAACGGTTTCTCGTTGCAGCCACCGCGCAAAATATCTCCCTCCTGCAAACACTGGGCATATCGAAGGACGGAGATGAGAAATCCGAGCTATGACCAGACTGCGTCCCAAATTCCTTGCCGTGCTTTCTTCGACATCCGCGTTTGTCCTAGCACCCATGCTGGCGGCTCACGGGTATGCGGCGCAGCAGCCACAGGGAGTTTCACTGCAAGTGCCTGGACTGACGTTCCACGGAGATTCAAATTCGTGGACCATCGTGGCTCTCCTCACGTTCCTGACCCTTTTGCCGGCGATCGTTCTCTCGATGACGCCGTTTGTGCGGATTCTGATCATTTTCCACTTTCTTCGTCAGGCGCTGGGCACACAAAGCACTCCGACCAACCAGACTTTGATCGGCTTGTCCATCTTTCTAACTTACTTTCTGATGGCGCCTACAGGGGCCGCGATTCGTCAGCAGGCCATTGTGCCGCTCGAGGCTGGAACGGTCACGGTTTGGGAAGCGATCGACCGTGGTTCCACGCCTCTTCGGAAGTTCATGCTCCAGTACACTCGGGAGAAAGATCTTGCGCTATTCGTCGAAATGTCCCAGCAGCCGCGACCGAAGCAGCCTGAGGATATTCCTATGAGCACGATCATTCCCGCGTACATCATTTCGGAAATTAAGACCGGATTTCAAATTGGCGCGATTCTCTTCCTTCCGTTTCTGGTTATCGACATGGTTACGGCGTCGGTAACGACCTCTATTGGAATGATGCAGTTGCCGCCCGTGGTGATATCGACGCCGCTGAAAATACTTCTGTTCGTCGTCGCTGATGGTTGGAATCTGGTTATCGGTTCTCTAATGAAAAGTTTTCACTGAGGGAACAAATGTCATCGGATCAGGTTGTCTCGCTCATTCGTCAGACTCTCGAAGCGGCTTTTTGGGTTGCCGCACCCATTCTAATCGCCGCTACGTTTGTGAGTCTGATAATCAATCTCGGGCAGGTCATGACGTCGATTCAGGACGTAACGGTAATGACCGTACCGCGTTTAGCGGCCGTGGGAGCGATCATTTTTTTTCTAACGCCTTGGATGCTTCACCATCTCGTGGCATTCACAGAGTCACTATTCGCGGATTTTCGTTTGTTTACACACTAGCGGAGTGAAACGACCGTGCCGCCTTTCGCTGTCGCAATTCTAACCCGGGCAATGCCCATCGGACTCCGAGCCGGCGGCATGATGACGTTCGCGCCGTTCTTCGGCAGCGATGTACTACCGCCCAGCATCAAGGCAATCTTCACTATGGTCATGACGGCGATCTTGTACGGCGTTGTGCCTCCCGCTCCAATTTCCACGACGGCTTCGAACTGGATTTACGTCGTAGCCAGTGAAGCATTCATTGGATTGATGATGGGATTGGCCGTGCAGCTAGTATTTGAGGGAGTGCAGATCGCCGGACAGCTGACGGGAATGCAGCTCGGTTTTTCGTTGGCAAGTCTCATCGATCCGATGACCAACATCGAAACACCCGTGATTACGATTCTCTACCAGATGTTTACGCTCCTGATTTTCCTGCAGCTCAACGTGCATCACTGGTTGTTAAGAATGTTGGTCAGGAGTTTCACCTACGTGCCGGTTGGGACTGGGGTGGCGACTCTACTGGCAACCAGGGAACTGCTGCGATTCGTTGGCGCGATGTGGCTCATCGGCGTTCAAATAGCCGCTCCGGTTGTGCTCGCCACAATTCTTGTGGATGTAACCGTTGGATTTGTAAGCAAAGCCTCGCCGCAGCTTCCCGCCATGTTAATCGGTATCTCCATTAAAAATTTGATGGGCTACGGAATCATGGCCGGAGCGGCAATTCTTTGGCCAAGCCTGCTGGAAAGGGAATTCACGAGGGCGATGGGATGGACAGAACATCTGCTGCGTTTAGCTCATTGAGAAGGGATTGAATTGGCCGCGGATAATAAATCCGAGAAAGCTACAGTAAGACGGAAACAAAAAGCGCGCGACAAAGGGCAAGTGGCGCGCTCCCGCGATCTTGTTTCCGCCTTTACCTTGTTAGCTGTCACGACGGCGATTGCATATGCGTCCCGGTTTTGGATTGGAAGTTGGCGTGACTTCATGGTGCGGTTGCTGGACACCGGAAGCAGCCGTGACATCGGGCTAGGCACGTCCGTTTTTTCCTGGACTGCCATAACGGTCGCTCAATGGATCGCGCCAATCCTGTTTCTTGGATTCGTCATCTCGATTTTCTTTGCCAGCGTGCAGGGAGGCTTCGTTTTCGCGCCGGAAGCATTGACACCTAAACTGGATCGCCTGAATCCCGCAGCCAACCTGGGTCGGATCTTTTCGATTTCCGGATTGAGCCGGCTGCTTCGTTCGTTGATTCCCGGCAGCGCGATTGTGTTCATAGCCTATGGCTTAATTCAGCGCGAATTGCCCGAAATTTATCATATTGCACAGCTGGCACCGGGACGTCTTCTGGCAAGAATTGGGGGTCTGTGGTTTGAGCTTTCCTGGAAATGCGGTCTGGTGCTTCTGGCCTGGTCGGCGGGGGACTACGGTTTCCAGTGGTGGAGCCACGAGCGCAGCCTGCGAATGACAAAGCAGGAAGTGAAAGAGGAATCCAAAGATAACGACGGTAATCCGGCAACGCGCGGCCGCCGACGTATCCTTCGGCGCGCATTGCTTAAGAAAATCATGGCGAAGGACATCGCGCGCGCAACTGCCGTGGTTACCAACCCCACGCACTACGCCGTGGCGATCGAATACCGTCCGGAATCCATGCCCGCACCGGTGGTGATAGCCAAAGGTCGAAATTTGTGGGCAGCGCGGATTAGGGAATTGGCGCGATGGCACGAGATCCCCATCATCGAGAATCCGCCTCTGGCGCAGGCACTGTTTAAGATGACCGAAGTGGGGCAGTCTATTCCGCCCCATTTGTATGCGGCGGTCGCTGAAATTCTGGCTTTCATATACAAAGCCCAGAGACGCTTGCAAGTCCTGCAAACTCCTCGAGGAGGGCGTAGCAATTGAGTCCAGCGAAAGCAGCCGCGCCTGCGTTGGCCAAGCCGTCGGTCGGGACGAATGACTGGTGGGTGCCGCTCGCAACGGTCGTCATGATCTTCATGATGATTGTGCCTGTGCCAGCCTTCGGTCTCGATTTGCTTCTGGCTGTCAGTATCACATTTGGCATCGTGGTGCTGCTGTCCGCGTTGTACATTCTGAAGCCGGTCCAGTTTTCCCTGTTTCCAACGTTACTGCTGTTCCTGACCCTGTTCCGCATCTCTTTGAACATTGCTAGTAGCCGCCGGATCCTGCTGCACGGGAATGAAGGTACTGCGGCCGCCGGTAATGTCATCGAAGCCTTCGGGCAGTTCGTCGTCGGCGGCAACTACGTTGTGGGATTCGTGATCTTCCTCGCGCTGATCGCGATCCAATATCTGGTGATCAATCATGGCGCGGTAAGAACCGCTGAAGTCACCGCTCGCTTCACTTTGGACGCGCTGCCTGGAAAGCAGATGGCGATCGACGCGGATCTCAATGCAGGTCTGATCGATGAATCGCAAGCGCGCGCCCGACGGCAACAGATTGCGCGCGAGGCGGAATTTTACGGGGCCATGGACGGCGCGGCTCGTTTCAGCCAGCGCGATGCTCTCGCGACGATCCTGATCACGGTCATCAACATATTGGCTGGGTTCCTGATCGGTGTGTTTCAGTTGAACATCCCGTTCGATCAGGCGCTGAAAACATACACGGTTCTCACCGTGGGCGACGGGCTGGTAACGCTGATCCCGTCTCTGCTGGTCTCGGTGGCAGGCGGCATCGTGGTCACGCGGACATCGAGCGATTCGATGGTAGGCGTCGAATTCGGACGACAGCTCCTGAACAAAAAAGGACCCTTGCGCATCGCCGCCGGAGTGATGTTAGCGCTCGGCTTAATCCCCGGAATGCCCAAACTCTCATTCTTTGTGCTGGCAGCGGGGACGGCGTATCTTGCGTCGCGCGCGAAGGGGACTTCAACCGAGACGCCCGCGGCGGAAACCGCTGCGAAGCCGGACAAAACTGCGGGTTCACAACAGCAGATCGAGCAATTGCTCCGGCTCGATGACCTCAGCCTGGAGGTTGGTTATGCGCTGGTATCGCTGGTGGATCAAGCGCAGGGCGGACACCTGTTGCAGCGGATTCGCGCTCTTCGGCGCCACCTTGCGCTCCAGTTGGGCTTCTTGGTTCCCTCGATCCATATTACCGACAACATGAAATTGAAGCCGCGCGAATACGTGGTCTATTTGCGCGGAGTTGAAATTGCGCGCTGGGAGATGTACCAAGATCGCGTGCTCGCCATCAGTTCCGAACAGACTGCCGCTCCGCTCGATGGAATCGATGCGCGGGAGCCTGCGTTCGGCTCTCCCGCCAGATGGATCGTGGCGGGACTTCAGGAACAGGCATTGACGAGAGGATACGTGGTCGTGGACCAGACTTCCGTCCTCGCGACCCACATGGCGGAGCTGGTCCGCCAATTCGCCCACGAGCTTCTGACGCGGCATGAAACGAAACGTTTGCTGGACGCGCTTTCCGAAAGCCAGCCCAAACTGGTGGAGGAGCTGGTACCCCGAGTACTTTCGCTGGGGGAGGTTCAAAAGGTATTGCAGCAACTGTTGCGCGAGCACGTGTCGATTCGCGATCTCAGCACGATTCTCGAGGTCCTGCTGGATACAGCTCCGATAAACAAATCGCCGGTCGTCTTGGTGGAAGCCGTGCGCCAGCGGCTAGGCCGCGCGCTGGTACAGCCGCTGCTTTCTGAAAACAAGAAATTAAAGGTCATAACTCTCGATCCAGCCATGGAGCAAGAGCTGCAACATACCTTTGAGCCCCAGTCATCGGCGCAGCGTTCTTCCGGAAATGTGGTTACGTCGTTGCATCGTATCGTTGAAGGCCTTCAAAAGACAATTGGGGATCGCGCCATGCAGAACTCAATGACATTGCTCTGCAGCAGTCCGGCTCGATTCCATTTGCGGAGGCTTCTCGAGCCGTTTTTGCCGAGAGTGGTTGTATTATCACCAGCGGAAATACCGGCGACGGTAACGGTTCAGTCATTAGGGGTTGTGCGTTGACGCGAAATGACCAATGCTAGGTACCAGTGGTTTAGGAACGCGGCCATTAGGAACAGGCTCGAAGAAACGGGCTCTTAACAAGAGATAGGACGGACTGTGAACCCTGAATTTGGCGGAAAAAAACCGAACGCGCGAATCGATTCTTTGGAAAGAGAGCGTGTTCTGACAGATCATTTGCCTGACGTCCGCTACATCGCTCAGCGCATTCATGAACGGCTTCCAGGTCATATCCCTCTTGAGGATTTGGTGCATGCAGGAATTATAGGGTTGATCGAAGCCGTCGATCGATTCGATCCGAGCAAACACACGCAGCTTGGCGCGTATGCCAAATTCAGAATTCGCGGAGCGATCCTCGATAGCTTGCGGACTGCGGACTGGAGTCCTCGAAGTCTTCGTAAGCGCGCGCGCGCCATTGAAGAAGCAAACCGGTCTCTTTCCGGCGAGCTGGGGCGGTCACCCTCCGAAGCGGAACTCGCCGAACGGCTTTCGATGGGTCTTGTCGAATTTCAGAAATTACTGAGCGAGTTAAACGGTTTGAATCTGGGAAGTCTGGATTCGTCCTTCGACGGTGATGCTCCTGAAGAGCAGGCTTATGCGTACCGTCCGAACGGGCCGGACGAAGATCCCTTCTTCGTCTGTTTGAGGGGCGAATTGAAGTCGATGTTAACCGAGGCCATCTCGATTCTGGAGGAAAGAGAGAGACAGGTCGTTTCTCTCTATTATTTTGAAGAACTTACGATGAAGGAAGTCGGTGAGGCTCTGGAAATCGGAGAGTCGCGCGTCTCTCAAATCCATTCGTTAGCTATCGTGCGCCTCCGAACTAGATTGACGGAACTTTTGCGGCAGCGCCAACACGAAGCGAGCACGACCTCGGCCGCCTAGGAGCCAAATGGACCAATCCTTATTTACCAAGGCTCAGTCATTGTTTACCAAAACAGAGATCGATCTTCTTTTGCAAAGGGCGCAGGCGGGTCAGCCTGCGGTGGAGGCGTCCGAATCGACGCCAAA
>JBEKCU010000069.1:0-16010 GCA_050014735.1 Candidatus Acidiferrales bacterium
GGCACGAGGCGCATTGCTGTGTGTACTGGCCGTGGCCGCGAGCGGCTTGTGCCGCTGTGTAGAGCGGCGCGCTTGAGGCCGCGACTTGAGCCGCCGCGGGCTGCGCCGGTTGCATGGCCCGAGATTGCGTTGCGGGCGATCCGGCATCGCCGGACGGCAGCTTGTAGACCACGAGCTCGGCGGAATAATTTCCGCCGCTAATCGCAACCGCCAGATATTGCTGGCCATTGAGCATGTACGTCATGGGCGAGCCGCTCTGCGGGGCGGGCATGAAGACTGCGCCGACTTCCTTGCCGGTGGCTTTGTCATACGCGCGCAGCATCGCACCGCGCTGCCCGTTGGGAGCGGTGAAAAAGCCCGCTTCGCCGATGATGACCAGAGTCTTGGTCACCAGCGGACCGAGCAGGCCGGTGCGTCCGGTGCGCGGAATCGTCAGGCCTTTCAGCGCCGGGCTGTTGCGGACATTATCCGGCGTTTCGCCGTGAGCGAATTCCCACTCGAGATCGCCCTTGTCCAGATTGATGGCCGTCAGAATTCCGTAGGGCGGCTTCAGCAACGGCAATCCGCGCACCGTAAGGGGCCCTCCGCCACCGGCGGGTGGGGCTGCGGCGGGGCGAGGAGGAGCAGCAGCCGAGACGGCGCCGGCGCCCATCGGACGCGCCGAGGATGGAATTTGTCCCGCGCGACCCGCGACAAAGTCCATGTCAGAAACTTCCGGTGGGGGATGAATCAGGCTCGAGACCTGACTGGTGGTCTCCGAAAAGACGTATAGCAAGTGCGTCTCCGGATCGTAGCCCCCTCCCGGCCAGTTTGTGCCGCCTTGTCCGGCAGGTGAGATGACTACGCCGAGCGGGCCTTCCGGATTGCTGACGACCGGAGGCGTGAACAGCGGACCCATCTCGTACTTATTGTCTTTCAGGAGTTTAAGGGCTTCGGCGTGCAACTCAGGCGTAAAATCGATCAAGTCATTTTCCGAGACGCCCTGATGGCCGTAAGCAGGCGGCTTGCTGGGAATGGGCTGCGTCGGCGAATACCATTCGCCCGGAACGCTGCCCTGCGGAACCGGCTTTTCCTCGATGGGCCAGATCGGCTTGCCGGTTTTGCGATCCAGAACATAGAGGTAGGCCTGCTTGGTCGGCTGCGCCACCGCCTTGACGACTTTCCCATCCAGATTGAAATTCACCAGCATCGGGGCGCAGGGGATGTCCATATCCCACAAGCCGTGGTGAACCAACTGGTAATGCCAGATACGCTTTCCGGTATCGAGATCGACGGCGACAATGCTCTCGCCGAACAGGCCCGCGCCGGGCCGGTGGCCTCCGTACCGATCTCCCGTGGGAAGCTCAACAGGCAGGTCGGCCATGTTCAAGTCTTCGTCCACCGAGATCTGTGCCCACGCTCCCGTGTTTCCGGTGTAGGACCAGGAATCTTTCTCCCAGGTATCCAAGCCGAATTCGCCGGGCCGGGGAATCGTGTGGAAAATCCAGAGGCGCTTTCCAGTGCGCACATCGAAGGCGCGAACGTAACCCTTCACAGCAGTCTTGCTCTTGGGCACGTTGCCGTCGAGCATGGCAGCGCCCACGATCACGATGTTCTTCGCGACGGTCGGAGTGGAATGCAGCCCGATGGGCGCGGTTTCCAGGTCCATCACCTGATCGTCGTCTTTTTTCAGGTCCACCACGCCTTCGGCGCCGAATGTGCGCACCGGGATTCCGGTTTTTGCATCCAGCGAAATCAGCCGGTAGCCGGTGGTGACGTAGAAAATTCTCTCGTCCTTGCCGTCGGTCCAGTACGCCACGCCATGGCCGGAAAACTGCCGCGGAGCGTTTTCGGCGCGCACACCTTCGTTTTCGCTGTGCATCCATATCAGCTCGCCCGTCAAGGCGTCCAGGCACACCACCGCGCGGCGCGACCCGGCCGTGACGTAGAGCTTCCCTTTCACCATCAGCGGCGTGCCTTCGTATTGATATTCCGGCCGCGGTCCGAGCATGTCCGGCTTGAAGCGCCACGCAACTTCCAGCCGGTTAAAGTTGGAAGCGTCGATCTGATCGAGCGGCGCGTATCGCGTGTACCCCAGGTCTCCCCCGTAGCTGCGCCACTCGCCATCCTTCGTGCCAGACTGCGAGTAGGCTGCGGGAATAATCCCCGCCATGCAAAAAAACAAAACGATCGCGAGAAACGACCGGAAAAATCTTGGCATTTGCTTTTTCTCCCCTGCGGCGCACCCAGCCACAGTCAGTTCGGAACTTTGGCTTTGTTTTACATTGACCGCATATATGGAAATCCGGCAGCGCAATACTACTCTAATTTTTCCGTTCTGAGATAGGAATCCGGAAACGGATAGCGCCCTGATTCAGACTTGAGTTCGCGTGTCGGATAGCCCGGGAACGCCAATCTCCTGATTGGCGTCTTGTGCTTCTGTACCGTCGCCAATCGGGAGATTGGCGTTCCCAGGGCCAGCCAGCTCATACCACATTGCGGTAGTCTCATATTGTGGACCATGGCGAAGAAGATCAAAGTAAATATTTTCGATGACATGAGGGAATCACTTCGGGATGTAGCCGCTTACGAACGCGGCGAGACCGTGAATTTGCGGGTCACGCGCATTCCGTCGCGGCCAAAGGAAATCTCTCCCCGGGAGACTCGCCGCATCCGTGAGGCGCTCCAGGCCAGTCAGCCGCTTTTCGCCGCATACTTGAACGTGAGCACGAACGCCGTGCGGAGTTGGGAGCAAGGCACCCGCCGCCCGCGACAGGCCGCGCTGAAACTGCTCGCGATCGCCAGGAAGAATCCGAAAGCTTTGCTCGTCGCGTAGGGAGATGAGAGTGAAGTGGCCGGGTGCCCCATCCTTGCGAGGCATGCAAGGGTGGGAATTTTTGGGTCCAAATTCTGGGTCATTTCGCCGCTAGCCGGCATTTCAGGGATCTAAACACCCACCCTTTGAACCCCAACGAAGGGTGGGGCACCCCGCTGAGAGCCTAAATCTGGGATCCAAAGGCTATGCCACCCTGACCCAGACGAGGAATGAGCGTATTTAAAATAGAAGCTAATAGTAGCTTTACGTAGCTTAATATTTCTACTTATAACTTGACATTATTATATTACAATGTACACTAACTCACAGTCCTAAAGGAGGGACCGGCGATGAAGGCTACTTTCCCAGACGGCACGATTTTTGAGGGCACCCCCGAGGAATTCAACATCGTTAGAGGTCATTCGGGCGCGGCGCAAACGAGTCATACTGTGGCGAAGCCAACCAGTAATGGCGACCCGCAATTTTGGAATGCCGCAAACGCGGAGGCCTTTTGGAACTCTTTAGACCCCCTGCACAACGGAGGTAAGCAGAAGAAAGTGTTACGATTTCTAATAAAGAAGGGCGGACGTGCAACCTTTCAGGAAGTCCAAAATCATTTGGGCGTGGAAAGCGGTCAGGAGCTAGCCGGAGTGCTTGCCAACATCACCCGCAACGCCCGCCGCGAAACGGATTACAAGAAAGCGCTCGCTATAGATTGGAAGCACGATGGCGAAGGCAAAGGCTTCTATACCATACCTGACGACCTCTTGCGGTTTCTAAAAAGCCTAGAATAGAGGCCGGGTGGGACTACGCCACGCACCCATGCGCCCGGAGGAAGTAGGAATGAATCGGCTTGTGGTTATTCTTGGCACGACACATGAACTTCAGAATGCGGAGAAGAATCCCCGGAAGATAGATGACCCGCAATACAGAGAACTGCTTGAGCTACTGCTTGCTGAGGATGGAATAGATTTCATCTTTGAGGAAGCTACGGGATTAGGTCCAACAACCGCTGAGAAGTTGGCACCAAGACCGAATCGTTATTTGGATGTGGACCCGCCAAGAGACCAGCGCGAAACATTTGGCATTCCTGAGAATACCAATGAACATATATTTCTTGGTTCGCCGGTTACCTCCCCGCCAACCGCCGTGTGTGCGGAGAGGGTTTTCCATGAAGTGCATGCAATAAGGGAAAAGTTTTGGCTTCAAGAAATGATGAGGCAAGATTTTAGGAAGGCCCTTATGATTTGTGGAATGAACCACACGTTGAGTTTCGCGTTTCGGCTCCGCGATGCAAACTTCGACGTGAAGACGATTACCTACGTGAGATAAACTGCGGGTGCCCCACCCTTTGTGGGCTATCAAACGGTGGGGGTTAGATCCCTGAAATGACGGGGAGTGACGAGACGACTGGGAAGCCAGGGCCGACAATCCCCGCCCTTGGATATCTCACAACGATGGGGCACCTGAACTGCCTCCTGCCCAACTAAGGAGTCTCAAATGCCTAATTGTTTTTATATTCGCATGCGGCTTGGTACTGGGGGTGAGGACCTAGCTGAAGAGTTGTGGGAAAAGAACCGAATTGGCATTTGGTTCGGAGGCTGGACCCCAATTGACTACCAGCGATCTCTTGAGGTCACGCCGTCCGAGCGATTGCAGCTTTTCAAAGAAGCCAATACTCGAACAGGAGTGAAATGGCAATGGAAAAGGGTCGGCGAACTCGGAGTCATCGACCGGTTCTATCAAATCAAACCTGACGATTGGGTCTGCACGTCGTTCGCAGGGTGCCTTCACATAGCGCACGTTAACGTCCCGGTCGAACTAGCAGATGCAAAATACACTAGAGACTGTGAACCTTTAAAATGGCGCGAAATCATCGCCAAGCGAAAATTCCGGCTATCGGAACTGCCTGACTCATATCGGCTCATAACAGCGGCGCAGGGTGCACTGTATCAAATTCGTAGTTACGACATAGCGATGCGAATCCTTGCTGTTAGCGCCAACGAGCGAGAGGCATTTCAACATGTCGCACAACTATCGTGGAATGAATGGATTGACTTCCTCGGGCCGAAGGGCTGGGAATCCCTATGTACGGGTTATTTGATTCTCCAGCATGATTTTCTGCCGACCGGACTGATTACAGGCGGGACACTTAAAGATTTCGATATGATCGGTGCCAACTTTAAAACGGGCGAGAGGATTTTCGCGCAGTGCAAGAAGGATAAGAATCCCTTGGGCAAAGTGCCAAAGGAATTTCTTCAAGCCGCTGAAGACCTCCTTGGCCGTGACAAAGTATTTCTATTCGCCTACGGTGGTTGTCACAATTATCCTGGCGTGACGGTGGTTACAGGGGAAGATATTAGGAAATGGTTCGATCAGGATTCGACAGGCAAACGATATTGGAACATCATAAATGGACGGGGTGACGATTCTTCCTAATTTTCTCTGGATCCCCGCGCCAATTCGTCTTCTCGCTATTCCACCAGAGCGTACGCCACGATCACACCCGTCTCCGCCAGCACAATGTACTGCTTCCCGCCCACCATATAAGTCGCCGGGGCGGCGGACGATCTTTGGCCGAGGTCGATGTGCCAGACGGGTTTGCCGGTGTTGGCGTCGAGGGCGACCATTCCGCCGCGGCTGCCGAGGAAAACCAGTCCTCCGGCGGTGGAGAGAACGCCGGTATTCGAGCCGGGCGGTTCGGGATAGTCCCAGACTTTTTTTCCTGTGCGGACATCCATCGCGCGGATGAAGAGGCCCATCGCGTAGCCCGATTGAACAGTTTCGAGCGCCTGCAATGCCTGGTCGGTGCCGGCGCCCCGGCCGAACCAGCGGTTGCGCGTGAGCGGGTCCACGCTGGAGGCGTAGACGCCGCAACTGTCATTGACGCGGACATAGAAAAGTTTATTCCCGGGATTGTAGGAGACGTCGGGCCAATTCGCGCCGCCTCCTCCGGCGGGGCATAGCGCGACGCCATCGGGCGTGGATTCGAACGTGGACGTGAGAATTGGGCGGCCATCCTTGCCGTATCCCGTGGTCCAGGTGACTTTCGTGGAGAGCGGACTGGCGCTGAGCAATTCACCGGTGGTGCGATCGAGGACGAAGAAATATCCGTTCCGGTCGCCGTGGATCAGAAGTTTGCGAGGCTTTCCCTGGAACTGTTCGTCGGCCAGGACCATCGGCTCGGTCGCGTCCCAGTCGTGCGTGTCGTGCGGAGTAAACTGGTAATACCATTTCAACTCTCCCGTTTTTCCGGAGAGCGCCACAACGCTGGCCGTGTAGAGATTGTCTCCCTTGCGTTCTTCGCCGTTCATGTCCGGGCACGGATTGCCGACGCCCCAATAAATCAGATCCAAGGCCGCATCGTAAGAGCCTGTGAGCCACGTCGCGCCGCAGCCATGCTCGATCGCATTTCCGATCCAGGTTTCCGAACCTTTTTCACCGCGCTTGGGAACCGTATAAAAGCGCCACGCGCGTTCGCCCGTATCCATTTTGTAAGCGTCCACGAAACCGCGCGCGCCCTCTTCACCGCCGGCGACGCCCACGACAACCGTGTTGCCGACGACCATCGGCGCGCCGGACGCGCTGTAATTCTCCTTGTACGAGCCCATCTCGACGTCCCAGAGTTTTGTTCCCGTTTTCCGATTCAACGCAACGACGTGCGCGTGATCGGTGATCATGAAAACGCGATCGCCGGAAACCGCGACGCCGCGATTGGCGCCGCTGCCGGCTTCGCTGAGGATGCCTTCATGGCGCGGCTCGTTGTAGGACCACACGACATGTCCGGTGGTGGAGTCGAGCGCATAGACTTCGTTCCATCCAGTCACGTACATGATGCCGTCCACGACGATGGGCGTGGTTTCGAGGCGCGGCGAAGTGGGAATCGAGAACATCCACACAGGGGCCAGCTTCTGAACGGTGCTGGTGTTGATCTGCTTCAGCGGGCTGTAGCGGTTTCCGGCGTCGGTGCCATGGTAGGTGAGCCAGTCGCTTTTCGGCTCGATCGGCTTGTCGCGGTATTTGTCTCCCTCGCGCGCGAGCAGATGAAATTTACCGTCCGGAGAGAGCAGTTGCGCATCGAAGTCGGACTGCGCCATCAGCGCGCCTTGCAGCATTTTTCCGTCGGTCAGAGGAAGGCTTGCGGGCGTGCCCTGATTTTCTCCGCGAAGCACGCTCGGCAAAGGCGGCTGCCGAACTTCACGCTTGCCGGTGAAGCCGCCCGTCGCCATCGAGGGATCGGTGCCCGTCATGCTGCGCAATTCGGCGAGGATGTCGCGCAAGTCATCGGCCGAGAACTGGAACGCGGGCATGCTTGTCCCAGCCCTGCCCTTTGCAATCACCTCCGTCACTTCGGCGTCCGTGTGATATCGCACGAACGGCACAATGGAAGGCGCGCTGCCGCCGGTCGCGTCCGAGCCGTGACAGGTGGCGCAGCGAGAATCCAGCGGACGCGGCGCCGGAGCCTGGGGCGTATCCGCCGGAGGCTGCTGCGCGAAGGAACGCACGGGCGCGAGAAGGACGGACAGGCAAAACAAAATTGCGGGCAGAGTTCGCATCGGGTCTAAGCTCTCCTGGAAACATATTCCAATCGATCGGGGCGTTCACATGCTCCGAGCTGCGTTCGCCATTCTCGCATAGTAGCAGGTAGGATGGCTTGAGAACGTGCTGTTACGAGACGTCGGCTGAAGTCGTCGAAGTCGTCTGCGCCGCGCCCTAAAAACGGGATGAAAACGATTGGACTACCTCGTCCGCGCACGGTCACGTGAAGGCTGGCTTTGCCATTCCTGACGATCTGTTGCCGTTCCTGCACCGCTTGTGCAAGGACGGTTCTTGCTCAAGCCAACACTGGGACACATGTAGCTAACGCGCGGATCGCGAGCGAGTTTTGATTATCATGCATCAAATTCACCCACTGACAGGGGACTTTAACATAACCACCTGTCTAAATATCGCTCGTCGCACGAACGGTAGATCCCGATAACGGTAGCGTCTGAACCGGTCAATGCAGCTCGATCCCATCAGTTTATGCGACAACATTTCCCCCCAGAGAACCAATCGGGCGGGTGGGCCAACCTTCGAGGAGGGTTCGAATTTCCGGGCGGCGAAACATAGTTTCGCGGTTTTGCGGAAGGGTGAGGATTTAGTTCCTGATAGTCGGCGTGTTGCGTTAGTTGAGTTCGGTCCTGCTGGAATTGGTAGGGGCGGTGGGGATCGAACCCACGACCTTCGGCTTAAAAGGCCGCTGCTCTACCACTGAGCTACGCCCCTAAAGTGTTACTGGACTGATACTTAGGAAATCACAGCCCCCTCGAAGACCCACGTCGGGTCAGTTCTAGGTCCAGCTGGTTTTTGCTCCAACTGCGCCACAACGTCGTGAAGTCCGGTGGGTCCGAGATGCGCGTACCGCTTGGTCATCATCGAAGTTTTTGTGCCTGGGCGCCTCTGCCATGTCTTCTAGCTTGGTGCCCTTTTGCCGGAGCGGCTCGCGAATATATGCCGCGAGTCGTGCCAGTGAAACCTTACGATATTAGCATCTTTCGGCGCACTCTCAAACCAAGTACGTGGTCCGTGCAAGGGATCACGCATCCTTTTTGCTAAAGAAATCCGGCCTGACAAATATCGTCCCGTAAGTATTCCGGAGTGCATCCCTGCTTGACTATGAGTTCTTTTGAACTTAAGCGGCGAGTTCAGCCTTGGTGGCACTCCCCTAGAATTTCCTCAACGTCACAAAAGAGCCTTAGTGTCGCCCTATATGAATATTTCGCGTTTGCGAAGAGTCTCCAAGGCTTGCGGGGTCTCGCCTTCATAACTCTTGATTCATTGCCGGGTCACTGCCGGCGGGCGAAATGCAGGGTTTGCAACAGGGGGTCGATTGAGCGACGGCTCGCGAATCTGGAGCTGTCGTGGTTGTAAATATTGCTTCCGGGGCTGTTCTGCCGGCGCACCGGTTTGGATATCGCAGCGCGAACTCTTCCGCGGCCCGGCTCACGGCTTACGCCAGTCGAGCTTTGCATCGCCCTTGCTCGGCGCTTGAACGTGCCCCCTCGAACCGACCGGCACATCAAGGCCTGTCGCGCCGAGTGAAAGCCGTGCGTTCTTCATCGTAGAAAGTGATGTCGGCGTCAGAATCCGAACCTCGCGAATCCAAGCAAAATCTTGGCTCTGCAGCGCATTTCGGTCGGCCCAGCGTAAGAAAGCCGCACCATCGTTGATTTCAGCGGGGATGCCCTCGGCCGGCCTCAGGGCTCGATATTCCGCAATCAGCGTAAACTAACGCCTGAAAGCAACTTATTGAGGTGACGAATCAAGTCGAAGAAAATCCGGCGTACGACCGCCGAATCGAGCTTGCGACACCTTGGAGAATGCGATACGTGCATTTCTTAGACTTGAGGCCGTCTCGTCGCAAAGAGAAGCGGGCACTGATGTGGGGGCGACCAAGGCTAACTTAAACATTATCGCCGCGAAACCCGCACCGCAATTATTGCAGACGAAACACCCAGACGAACGATTGGTCGGACGATCCCCAAGTTTGCGCGGGTAGAAAATCACAGCTCACCACATTCACCCGCGTCGGAAAATCCGCGAATCCAGCCTCGCGTCCTTTCGGTTTAGGAGATCGCTGGAACACATGGCCTTAAACCGGCCACGATTCGATTGCAGTTCAGAGTTATAGAGATAACCCCGGTTCGCCTCGGACGCCGCGTGATGATTCCGATCGAAGCTACTGACGGCCTGCTCGAAAAAGGTCCGATTCCGGCGCTGAAGTGACTATTGAGATGATCAAGAGATCAGGGAAAACGACTGCCGGCTATCCGTCCGGCGACAAGGTGGGAGCTAGACCGAGCGCCTTTCCCAGGGTGGAGGAATCTTCACGGAAGCCATGCCCGCAGCTTCGGCTGCCTGGATGCCCATGTCTGTGTCTTCAAAAACCAGACAGGTGTCCGGCGCGACTCCGAGTTTCGCAGCTGCAAGCAGAAAAGCTTCCGGGTCGGGCTTGCCGTTCTTATAATCTCCGGCACATACGAGCAGGTTAAATCTATCGAGGAGCTTGAGCGAGCTTAGAGATGCCGTTACCGATTCGCGTGTGCTTCCCGAGACAACTGCAAATGGAATCCGCCCGTGCTGAGCGTCAATATGCTCCACAACCTCAGGTATGGCTTTTAGCTGTGGTATTTGCTCAATATAAAAGCTTTCCTTTCGAGAGCCCACTCTTTCTACGGGCATGTTCAGTCCGTGTCTTCGGTTAAGCAAAGAAACGATCTCAACTACAGGCATACCCCCCCAGGCATAGAAGAGCCGCACGTCAAATGGACAATTCCACTCGGCAAGCGCCTTCTTCCAGGCCAAGTAATGAAGGGGCATGGAATCGGCGATGGTGCCGTCGCAGTCGAACAAATAGGCGCTAAACAAACCGGCTGGCAATTTCAGGCTCATGCGATGCAGATTTGCCCTCCATCATTCTAAACTATTGGCCGATTGCCGCTCAACAGCTGCACCCAGTTAACTGCTTATGGACTAATTTATTTTGTATTCATTGGAAATATATGTTGCCTGACTGACAGAATTAGATGGAAACGCAAGCGGAAACGGAATCGCTGTCGTGGTGCCATTGTTGAAGGCCTCGTGGATTGATTTCAGCGAGTTTTGAAACTGATTCTTGTTGGCGTCTGAGTTGCTTGAGGTGCAGACTTTCGCTACACTACGCTTCAGGGCGGTGAGAAACATGAAAACTAAAGGGATTAGTCCTCTTGCTGTGCTCGTATGTCTCCTCATCTCGTCGACTCCGCTGCTCGCTCATCACGGCTATGCCGCATATGACATGACGCAGAAGAAAACCCTGAAGGGCACGATCACGAATTACGAGATGTCGAACCCGCACTCACGAATCAGCTTTGACGTGAAAGATGACAAGGGGAACATTCAATCGTGGGTCGTGGAATGTTCGCCCCCGATTCGAGTGTTCAAAGCTCAGGGTTTCGACTACGACACGTTGAAGCCGGGCGATGTGGTTACGGTTACTTTCAACCCCGGCAAGGACGGCGCGAATGTGGGCGTGCTGGTGAACGTACAATTGCCCGATGGCCGTGTGTTGCCGCGCCCGAACAGTCCGAATCCCGCGGCTCCAGACGACAATTCCAAGAATTAACGTTGTTGAAGATTCGCCGTGGGAGTCCTCTCGGAAAAAGTCATTGCCACGCTGGGGCTTGAAGGCTTTTGAGCGTTGTGTTGAAACGGTCGGGGAGACTTGTTATGCGAGTTCGCAATTTCACTAAAATTGTTGGACTAGCTGCGGTTTGCGCGTTCGTCTCAAACTCGACACCTTCGCTACGCGCACAGAATGCAGCGCCAGCGGCATCGAAAGCCACCCAGGCTTTCGATCCGCACGATCTCGATGGCGTCTGGGCGGGCGACATTCGCCCTGACAACGGGAAGTACAGCAATTCGACGCCGGAACCCCCTCTCACTGAGTGGGCCAAGCAGCATCTGCTCTATAAGGGAGTCTCCCACGATATTTTGTCCGGCGTGCTGATTGACCCGAAACGTGTCCCCGAGCCTGGAAAAGACCGGCGGGACAATTACTACGTGAAAGACCAGTATGGCGTCCTTTCAAACGATCCAGACGGCGAGTATCCTGGCAAGAATTGTGAACCTCTGGGAGCGCCTGCGGAATATGAGTACCCCAACTTAGCGAATGTTGAGCTTGTTACGACTCGCGCTGGGGACCGGATCTTCCAGATGTTTGAATACCATCGCGAATGGCGCACGTTCTGGCTGGATCGGGAACATCCGAAGCACATCGACCCCAGTTTTGAGGGCGATTCCAGCGCTCACTGGGAGGGCAACACGCTGGTCGTGGATACGATCGGCTTTAACGGAAAATCCATGATCAGTGGGGTGGTGGGCCACTCCAAAAGCGATGCGTTCCATTTGGTCGAGCGTTTCACTCGCGCGGACCATGATCACCTGCAGGTCGACATGACCTATATGGATCCGAAAGCATGGGGCGATAAACCCTGGACAGGATTTCACCGGCGTTACCATTTGGTGCCGAATGAAGACTTTATAGAATTCATTTGCAGCCATGGCGAGTATGCGGTGTATGACAAGCAAGTTACGGATCCGCTAAAGACGAATCCACCATCGAAGTAAGAAGCTCATCGATAAGCCCAATTTGGAAGTCGTCCGTTTACACGCGGTCGGGGACCGGCGCATCGTCCGTGCCGCTCAAGAAAAAAAGAAAACGAAAAACAGCTCCCGCTTGCGGTGTACGTCTGTCTCTTAAATTCGTCGACCCCGCCGCTTGCTCCCTGCCGATATGCCGCGTACGATATGACGCAGAAGAAGACCCTGAAGGGCACAATCGCAGTTCATGAGCTGGCGAACTCGAACTCACGAATCGGCTTTGAGCGTTTCTTTCGTGCGCTCGGGGAGATTGGTTATGAGAATTCGCGGTCTGATTTCAGTTGCCGGACTGGTTACGATTGCGGCATCGATCGTTGCGCCGGTTCATCTCTTACGGGCGCAGACAGCCGCCCCTTCCGCATCGGAAGCCAGCCAGTCCTTCGATCCTCATAACCTGGACGGCGTCTGGGCTGGCGACATCCGCCCCGGCAACGATCGTTCCGGCAATACCACACCGGAACCCCCTCTGACCGAATGGGCGAAGCAGCATTTGCTCTACAAGGGAATCTCGCACGACGTCTTGTCGGGCACGTTGATCGACCCGAATCGCACCCCAACTCCGGGGAGCTTCGACCGGCGCACAAAAATTTACTACTCAAAGGACCAGTATGGCGTCCTTTCGAACGATCCGGACGGCGAGTATCCTGGCAAGAATTGTGAACCTCTGGGGCCACCGGCGGAATATGACGTTCCCTACATAGCGAATCTGGAGCTGATTACGACGCGCGCCGGGGACCGGATTTTTCAGATGTTCGAATTCCATCGCGAATGGCGCACGTTCTGGCTAGACCGGGACCACCCTAAACACGTCGATCCGACGTTTCAGGGCGACTCCAGCGCCCACTGGGAAAGCAACACGTTGGTCGTGGACACAATCGGCTTTAATGGAAAATCCATGATCAACGGGATGGTGGGCCACTCGAAAAGCGATGCGTTCCACATGGTCGAGCGCTTTACGCGCGTGGACCATGACCACCTCCACATTGAGATGACATATATGGATCAGAAAGCCTGGGGCGATCGGGCCTGGACCGGCTTTCACCGCTACTATCATTTGGTGCCGAACGAAGACTTTATAGAATTCATTTGCAGTCAGAGCGAAACTGCGGAGTACGACAAAGAAGTCACGGACGAACTAAAGAAGAAGCCGCCAAAGTAGACCGGCCGACGAACGCGATTTGTCACAGCTCCGGTTATTCCGTGGATGCACCGAGATGCGAAGCCACAGCCTGTGAACGCGGTTAGGGCGTCCCGTCTGGACAGCCGCTATTTTTTAAAGAGGTCTTCGAACGCCTGGCGTGCGTCGCGAGGATGCGAAGCGCGTTCCGGGGCAATCGGCGAACTCGGCGGAGGCGCGGACGGCGCGGTATCCTTCTCAATCGTTGTGCGGAATTGATAGAAGGTGCAGTCGTTTCGCTGGTCCTTCGGCGAGATCCGTTCCGGGACGGGCTTCATGCATTCGAATCGCGCGGCAGTATCGAAGAAGGCGCACTGTTTGCAGCAGTGCAGATCGAAAGCGCACCGCGGGCATTTGCCCTTGGGATCGAAACCCGGCTGCAAAACTGTTCCGCAATTCGAACATCGCGAGCGCGTGATGGTGCCGACCATTCGCGGCGTGCGCGGCCCAATCTGTTCTTGTCTGGGACGGCCCTCGGGCGGCCGTTTTTCTTTTTTCTGGGGCTTTTCGGCACTCATGTAGCCCCGCTGTTTATACTTCCGCTCCAATGAAACCTCCGGTGGGAATGCTTAGATCATACTCTCAATCGATGTATACGATATGAAAATCAGACAAACCTGTGAATAATCGATTCACCTGATTTCTCAGGATTCGTGGGCAAAGAACCTCGCCAGGCCTTCCGGGCGCAAATCGGGCCGCAAAAATGTTCGGGACGCCCCAGTATGGAACAGGATCGCTTCGGCCGCAAGATAGCCGCTGCGCACGGCACCCTCCATTGTGGACGGCCAGCCCGTCGCCGTCCAGTCCCCTGCAAGAAATAAGCCCGCCAACGGACTCTTCGGCTTCGGGCGCCACCGGTCCGAACCAGGCGCGGGCGAAACCGTAGCGCACATTTCCTTCACCACGGTTCCCTTCACCAGCGCGGCTTCGCGCGTCGCGGGAAGAACTTCGCGCAACTCATCGATACATAGCCCGATAATTTCCTGCCGTGAGCGCTGCGTCAAATTGTAGGAAGCGCTGATCACAAGTTGAAGATATTGTCCGCCGCTTTCCGCGCCTTCACCATAAAGTTGCGTCTTGTTGAACACCCACTGCGTGGTGCTGTCCAGCAGCGTGAGAAACGGCTCAGTCATTACCGGGCGATCGAACCACAGGTGCACGCCGGTAATCGGTGAGGATCTCAATTTACTAAGATTTGAAAACACCGGCTCACGCTCGACAACATCGGAAGGCAGCAAGCCGGGCAAGATATTCTGGGGTACGGCCGCGACATAATAATCCGCCGTCTCCACCGAGCCATCTTCCCTCTCCACACCTTCCACACGGCCACTCGCGACAACAAATCCGCGCACGCCCGCTCTCAATTGAACGTCCCCGCCTCGCTTTGTAATGGCATCCTTGCAACCATCGTAAAGTACGCCGAGTGGAACTCGCGGTATGCCGACGCGATACCCGCCGCGCGTCGAAAGAAACGCTTTCCAGAAAACATCAATGCCGTATCGGGCTTCGATGCGGTCCAGCTCCTCATCGAGCGCACTGACCAGGATGACTTCCCAGAAGCGGCGAATCGCGCGGTCCGTCTGGCGATGTTTCTGGAGCCACGAGAGCATCGAAATGCCGATCCCGCCATTCGACGGCGAGGGCAAACTATCGGCAGGGCGGCCGCCGCCTAGCGCAATCGAAAGGAGCGCCTTGACGATTGCAGTTTTGTCCGCCCAACCCAGGAGCGGGAACGTCGCAAACGAAAACGCCATGTGCAACGGCGCGGGCAGCGCTGCGGCTTGCATGATGCCGCGGCGCCCGTCCGGAGCAGCGAAATAAAGCCGGTCGAAGAATTTTATTTTGTCCGCCGCACCCACGCGTCGGTAGAAATCTTCAAGATTCGTGCAACAGCCTAGCGTAACGTGCTGGCAATTGTCCACGTGATCGCCGCTGGGCAGCACATATGACGCCGCGCGGCCCCCAAGATGAGGACGCTTTTCGAGCAAACGCACACGGAAGCCGGCTTCAGCCAGCGCGACGCCCGAGGAAAGTCCCGCCAGGCCGCCGCCGATCACGATCACGCTCTTCGAGGACATTCAGTTGGGAGCACCATCCCAGCCGCGCGCGCAACAATATCCCTGTCTTTTCGGGAGTGCTCAGCCGCACGCGTTCGGAGAAAACATCATAGCCGCGCGCTTCGATGCGGCGCAACAAAGTGCTGTAAATCCGCGCCAGCGCCCAGAGCGCGGCACGAGCGTCCTCATGTACGAGCGGGATCAGTTCCACGCCCTCTCGATAAAAGCCCCAGGCGCGCGCGGCTTCGAATTCGAGAAGGCCGCGCAGTTCCGGCGTGACCGGCCCGCGCGCGAGGAGATCAGGCCGAACACCGAATTGGGCGAGATCTTCGAGTGGCAAATACACGCGACCCATTTCATGGTCATTTGGCACATCGCGCAGTATGTTGGTCAGTTGAAACGCGATGCCCAGTTTTTCCGCCAAATCGGGCGCGTGCGGGTCGGTAAATTCAAATACGTGCAGGCATGTGAGGCCTACAGTGCCGGCCACACGGTAACAGTATTCACGCAAACGGTCGAATGTCGGAAAGTCGGCCACAGTTAGATCCATTTCCGCGCCGGAAATCAGGTCATGGAAATAACGCGGCGGAATCTTAAAACGCTTCATTGTGTCGGCAAGTGCGGGCAGGATTGGATGACTCGAAACGTCTCCCGCGACGGCATCATCTAGAGCCCCGCGCCATTCCGCGAGGCCGCTCTGTTTATCCGCCGTGCTGCCGACTGTGTCCGAGACGTCATCGACCAGACGCATAAATGCGTACAACGCGCATAGAGCATCGCGTTTTTCCGAGGGCAGCAT
>JBEKCU010000070.1:0-15998 GCA_050014735.1 Candidatus Acidiferrales bacterium
GTACGGACGCTTCATGGCCGTTCCACTTCGCTGTAAAATCGACGTGGGTCTCGCCTGAACTCACTACGTGCACTCCGTCGTGTAGAGGTGCGATGGAGAGTTTGTTGGGAGGATCCAGGGCGGACTGCGCAGAGATGAGCAACCAGGAGCCGATGCGAGGGTCTGCGGCACCAAGTTGAAGGGCGGTAAGCAACCCGAGCAGCGCGAGTTTGTGCATTGGTTCTCCTAGACATCGTGTATCCTTACAACGATAATACGAACGCGTTTCCAATGCGAGCCCGTGCGCGCCGGTTAGTCGGAAACAGGGCCTTCAAATGAAGAATGAAGATTGATCCGGAATTCCGAGCCGGCCTCCGCGCGGCATGTGAATCTCCTTACCTTAACGGTAGCGATTTTGCGTAACATTATGAATCTCGTGCATGTTCGCCGTTTCTGGCTGGCCGGGGTAGTCCTTGCCGCCGTCCTTGCGCTCCTTCCATTTTCCTTTCACGCCGAGCGCCATCTGGAGACTGCAACGCGCATCGAAGGTAGCGAAGCGGAAAGTGTCGCGCAGGAGTTGGCCACTCGCTTTCGTTCGCCATTCGTTGACCGCGTAGTCCTGGTAATTCAAGGACTCCCCCCTGCCGATTCGGAGGAGGGCGAGCAAGCGTTAGCAACAATTGAAAAGAGACTGGGAGAGGAACCCGGCGTGTCCGGAGTCGTTTCCCGTCTCGATTATCGCGATCCGATTTTCCTAGGCAGGGGAGGAGGAACTTTTGTTCTGGTAGGACTCGCCTCGACCGAGGGTCCCGTCGAGTCGCTCGTCCCTAGGCTTCACGAGCTGGCGAACTCTCTCCAAAACCAATTACGGGGCCGTTATCCGGTGGTGAAGCTCGAGCTGACGGGAGAGACGCCACTAAATTTCGACATCCGGAAAGCTAGCGCCGACGACGTACAACACGCCGAACGTCTCGTGATTCCTGCCACACTCGCACTTCTGCTCGTGGCTTTCGGAAGCTTGGTGGCGGCCCTGATCCCAGTAGCCATTGGTCAGCTTGCTATCGCGACTGCTCTGGCGATTGCAGGATTCCTGGCCCTGCATTGGCACTTGTCCATTCTGGTTCAGAATTTGGCCACGATGCTTGGGCTAGGCTTGGGCATCGACTACGCGCTCCTCATGGTCAGCCGCTTCCGGGAGGCGATTGCTATCGAGCAAAACGGACTCAAAGCCTCTGTCATCGCGGCACGTCAGGCAGGCCATACCCTCCTGATTTCAGCCTCGACTGTGGCCATCGGATTTCTAGCCCTCTTAACCGTTCCCATCAGCGAAGTCCGTTCCATCGGCGTGGCTGGATTCCTGGTGGCGGGAGCGAGTGTGTTGTTGGCAAATACCCTCGTTCCGGCACTGCTGGCAGCTCTTGGTGCGCGAATTAATGCTGGCCGGTTGCCCTTTATTGCAAATTTGGATGCGCATCGGGCAGCACGCACGGGAAACCGCTGGAGGCGATGGGGGAAGGTGATTGTGGTCCATCCCTGGCTTGCCATCTTTCTGGCAGGCACCCCCTTACTTCTGCTCGCCTCGCAGGCCGCGCGGCTCGATACCAATGTCCCCAGAGGGGATTGGCTTCCGCCAGCGGCGGAATCGGTTCGCGCGCTTCACACCCTTGAACAAATGGATCGGGCCGGCATTGTCTACTCGTTGCGCGCGATTCTCGAACTTCCAACGGATTCCATTGCGCAAACGGACTCGGGGTGGAATGCACTCGATCGTTTCACCAAGCGGCTGGCGAGCGACCCTCGTTCCGACCGTGTGATCTCCATCACGACGATGGCGGAGAGTAACCGGTCTAACCTCGGCAACCTCTCGCGTGAGACGCGTCGAACGTTCCTGAGTCGCGACGGGCGGGCGGCGCTGCTTGAAGTGTTACCCGCGGCTGGTGTTTCACTGAACGATCAGGTCAAGTGGGTGCGGGAGCTGCGAAAGACCGGCGCGGTAGCTCTCACGGGAATACCTGGCGCCACGTTGCGCATTGGGGGCATTCCGGCGCTAACTGCCGATTATCAGACAATTGTCAGGGACCGGTTCACTTCGGTAATGGCGCTGGTGGTGGGAGGGACGCTTATGGCGCTTCTTGGCGGCTTCCGATCGCTTTTCGTCGCAGTGAAGGCCGTCGCTCTGAACTTGCTCTCGGTTGCGGCCTCCTTCGGAGCATTGGTTCTAGTGTTTCAGGACGGACACGGAAGTAGCTTCCTGGGAGTTCGTGAGGGAACGGGTAGCATATTTCCCATTGTTCCAATTGTCGCATTTGCTATAGTATTCGGACTTAGCATGGACTACGAAGTATTCTTGGTCGCGCGAGTCCTCGAAGCGAGGAGGAGCGGGCTGAGTGAATTGGAGGCAATCCCCGAGGGCCTAGCCAGAACCGCGGGACTGATTACCAGCGCCGCCGCGATCATGATTGTGGTATTCGCGGCATTCACCTTCGGGAACTTCCTAGTGGTTAAGATGCTCGGATTTACGTTGGCGGTAGCCGTACTAATTGACGCAACGCTCGTTCGCATTGTGATTGGACCTGCGCTTCTGCGCATTGCAGGCGATTGGAACTGGTGGCCTGGAGGGCTCGACGCCGCACGCAGTGCACCGGTGATCGCCAGTGGCGAATGATGCAAATCGACTCGCGCAGTTCAACGCATTCCGAACCCGTCCGTTTTGGGCGGGCCCCATTTGAAGTCCGGTGGGTGGCGGGGACATAAAGGGGACACATCGGCACAAGATGCGTACAATATCCTCAAGGCGCAGATTCGATCGAGTGTAAATACTTAAGTCGAAAATGCTATAAGCCACCTGACGCCCATCGCAACTAACCAGGTGAAACCAACCACTGTGGGATTCCCATCCAAGTCAATTGAATTTGAATCTTGTTGGGAATTCGACGCGGACGCTGATCGCTGTGGCGAATTGCACAACCAAGCTGCATTAATTCAGTGAGGTCGTCGGGCGATGGACAATCCCGGCGGCGAGAACTGCCGGGATCTTCGACTTGGCTACACAAACTTCTTCAATACTTCGGCTGCTTCAGCATCTTCTATTACCGGCGTCACTACAAAACTCAACAGATCGGACGACTGACGAATCCATTCATAAATCGCCTTCATTTCATTTCCCTCTGCCAGGACGAATCCGATGGACGGGCCATGCCAACTTCCGAACATTTTTACTTCCCCGGCAACCGGTAATTTATATCCGGCTGTTTCAGTTTATAAGCTTCCAGCCAAGTTCCCGGCTGCATAGCCTTTTCGGCGGTTACGTGAAAATCCCAAGGCCCAGGATTGGACTTCTCGAACCCGTTTCTCAGACACTTTTTCTTCTCCAGTCCCGATTGGCACTGAAATCTGCTTCGATCTACCGTTTCGCCTATCCTTCGGGTAAAGGAGGAGCCGCAATCCTTCCCAGCATGCTCCCAAACAACCGCCGCACGTGCGATCACTTCACGCGGAACCTTCTGGATCGTGCCAACCGCCACAATCGGCCGCAATCTGATCCGCCTCGGCTGGTCCCCAGGTTCCCGGTTGGTACTCGTACAGCGGTGTCGTCTCTGGTCCGAGGATCGCATCGACAATCGCCCATGCTGCTTCCACTGCGTCCTGGCGAACGAAGAGCAACTGGTCGCCGCGCATCGCATCGGTGAGCAATCGTTCGTATGCCTCCAACTCGTTTGCCCGGTCGAGTTTGACTGCGGAAAGTTCCACCGGAATGGACACCAACTCGGGCCCGGGCTTCTTTACACGTGCACCGATACTCAAGGACAGCTCTGGACCGAGTCGAAATCGAAAATAATTGGTATGGTGTTCATGTCGTCGCAGCGGTGGGGTTTTAAGTTTCACAAGAACCTCGGTCGCCGTCAGGGGCAGACACTTTCCAGCGCGTAACAGGAAAGGGATCCCTGCCCAGCGCCATGTATCGATATCCAACCGAAGGGCGGCAAACGTTTCCACCTTGGAGTCCTGCGCGACTCCCGGCTCTTTACGATAACCCGCAAACTGCCCGCGAACGATGCTTGCAACATTGATTGGTGGAATCGTGCGGAGAACTTTGACCTGTTCATCTCGCATGGATTCCGCATACATGTTCGTCGGCGGCTCCATCGCCAGAAAAGCCACCACCTGCAACAAATGGTTCTGAACGACGTCACGAATGGCCCCGGCCTCTTCGTAAAATTTGCCGCGTCCTTGAACTCCAAACGACTCCGCCATCGTGATTTGAACGTTGTCGATATAATTGCGGTTCCAGATGGGCTCGAGAAATGTGTTCGCAAATCGAAAGAAGAGAAGATTCTCGACAGCCTCTTTGCCCAGATAGTGGTCGATGCGAAAAATTGCGGACTCGGGGAAAACGGAATGCAGCGTCGCGTCCAGCGCCTGGGCCGACTTAAGGTCGCGTCCAAACGGTTTTTCCAGTATGACCCGAGCATTTTTCGCGCTTCCCGAGTTACTAAGTCCTCCCACCACTGTCGTAAACATACTTGGCGGAATAGCCAGGTAGTGAACGGGGCGCTCCGCTTTGCCCAGCATCTGGCGCAGTTGTGTAAACGTTCCCGGGTCGGAATAGTCGCCGTCGATGTATTGCAACAAACCCATCAACTTCGCAAACGCCGTTTCGTCCACTCCGCCATGCTTCATGAGGCTGTCCCGAGCGCGAGCGCGCAACTGATCGATGGTCCACCCCGCCTTGGCAACGCCAATGACCGGAACAGTCAGGTTCCCGCGACGAATCATCTGCTGCAGGGACGGGAAAATTTGCTTGTAGGCCAGGTCGCCGGTCGCGCCGAAAAATACGAGCGCATCCGAAATCGGCGCTGCGGGGGCTTTTCCCCAATGGTTGGCTGCTAATACGAGCGGTGCGGTGGTCATTCGTCTCCTCCGTGCGAGGTCGCGGAAAGGCAGAGATCATTGTCTCACTGGTTGGACGCCCTTCGCATCCCGGTTTAGACATGAAGGTTTGGAAATGAAACTAGAATTCCAGATGCAGACGAAGGCCGGGAACGATGACCGGGCCGCGGACGCGATTGTAGCCGGGGTTATTGATGTGCTGCAGATCGAAGGAAGCGAAAATGCCGCGCCAAACGTGGGTCGTGTAGTAACCCTCCTCAATCGTCTCGCGCCCGTAACTGAGCGCTCCATCTCCCAACAGAAATCCTAAGCCTCCCAGAGCTAGATATTCCTGGTGATCGCGCGAAATTCCGTTGGAAACGAAAGCGATCCCAGTTCGGTCAAGCTTTCTCCGCCACTTGGCTCCTTGCGCTCCCGCGCCGAATTGGAGCGTTTCATCGTCCTCGGTGTAAGCATAGGATTCATGCTCCCCTTCATTCCAACCCCAGCGTCCAAAAACGCCTAGCCAATCGTTTAGCGGCTGCTCCACGCTGATGCCGAATCCGTATTTTGTCGTTGTCTGAAGCGGATGAGCCGTAATATCTGGCGTCCGCGTCTGACTATCCAGGAAATTTTCGATGGCCACGCGATAGCTTCCCATGTTGGCTTGGTTTGAATACCCCAACAGGCGCAGGGTTCCCTCTCGGCGGGGTACCACCGTGCGGTGCAGCTCGAATTCGACATTTTCCGAGCGTGCGCGCGCAAGATTCGCGTCAAGGTGGATGCCATTAGCAATTTTGGGCATCAGGGCTTCCGCGAAACGCACTGCCCAGTGGCGGTCGTCGTACTCGACCATGGCAGCATATGTATAACCGCGGGTGTCGGCGGCGTAGTCCCAGGCGCCATTGTTATCCACAGTCCAATTTAGAAACTGCAGATGGTCGTCACTGCCAATGGAATTGCTATCCAGGAAATCCGCAAGGTCGAATTTGCCGATGCGGAATTCGATTCGCCGGACCGGGACAGAAGTCGCAAGGCCCATCGGCCCTCGGTCGGCCGAAACCCTTTCGCTGCTGAGCGGAATCAGCTGGTGCAGCATCAGCCTCGACAAATAAGGGGCGGTGGAAAGCTGAATGCCCTGCACTGTACGAACGTCATCGAGATCTGTGACCCCGGCCACCCCAAGGGCGTTGCCAATGCCGCCGCCAGTCGCGTCCTCCACATCCGCAAGAATTTCCGTCGTTTGTGTAAGCTTCAAGCCCGTGTAGATCGTAACGATGTGCGTCGTCGAGCTTTGGGCTTCGGGCGTCAGGCTGTTCGGCCCTTGATACGGAGAATGAAACGCCGGGTGCCATTGAAATACGACGTTGGCTTGCCCCGAGATCCAGTACCGGCTCGATTCGGAATGTGGAAAAAGAGTCGGTGTGCCATCGGCTGCCGAATCGTCCGAAGAGGCAGGAGCGGATTGCGGAGACGATTGGTCCGGTGGCGCAGTCTGGGCATGGATGCGCCTGGGCGCAAGCAGGAACACGACTAGCACACTCAAAAATTCCAGAGCGAGTTGGCCAAATTGGCGGCGCATATTCTCGTGATTGAAGAATCCCCAAACCCTAAAAGTAGATCACGAATGGGCCCGAAAACTAGATCAATAGATGGTAAAAAAGCGATGGGGAGGCGAAAGCGGCCCTCCCCCGCGGCTCAGTTCGCGCTTTCCGCGGCAGATGCCTCACCCGGTTCAGTATGAAACACCAGTGCGTCGGGTTCGTGGACTTCCGGTCGAGATTCAAACATCGTCATCGAGGGGTCGATCCACACACAGATGAGCGGTGCGTTCTCGCCATCGTGCGCGCGAATCCAAACGCAGTACAGACGTGCCCCTGGCACGAGATTTTCCCGATTCTTGTCGATGTTAAACATGGTCGCCTCCATCCAACTACATGCTCTGGCCGGGCGTCTCGGCCGGGACCATGACTCAAGTGGGGAATCCGTGCGACAGCTTCGCGGGTGCCCGATCGCTCAAGTATTCTATCCACCGGAGCGAGAGGGAGTTCGATTCAAGGCGTTCGTGCTATGCTCGCTCGGTGTGGAGGTCCGGCAGTCTCGTGCTGCCCGGAGGTTCTGCTTCTGGAACCGGAATTTCCATGTAGTCTGTTTCCTATCGGCCCGTTGCCTGTGGCCGTGAAACTTTGATACCATACCCCCATAGGGTAGTCAACCGAAAATGTCACATTTATCGAGAGAGAAATTGGACTTGGTTAACCGCACCAAGAAAATTGTGGGGCAACTCGAGGGCGTCGAGCGCGCGCTGAATCAGGATGAGCCTTGCGGCGATGTCCTTCAACGCCTGGCGGCCGCGCGCGGCGCCATCAACAGCTTGATGGGTGAACTCATGGAAGACCACATCCGCAACCACATGCCGCGGAAAACAAAATCCTCCGAGGAGGCCGCGGACGACCTGATCGAAATTGTCCGCACCTATCTGAAGTAACCGCTCCGCTCAAAATCGCGGTCGCACCGCGGCTACCTACCCGGGAGGCGATCGCTGCCAGCAAACCGGAGGTACAACCAGGCTGAGCGGGGGTATCAATGAACACCCGCCCCACACCGCCACGAGCACGCGAACTCGCTTCAGTTCCAAAGTTCGTGTGCAGGTTACGTCCGGGAGACCGAAATCCGATGCGCGGAGGCAGGAATTGTTTCCGTGCCGGCAAGAAGGGGAAGACATACAACACAGCAAGTGCCGGCACGAAAATATTGGCGGGTTGGGTAGCTCGCTTACGAACCCGATCTCTCGGGGCCGTCGTCCCCGCAGCGATACTCCCAACCCACTGTAATGTCATGCTGACAGGCCGGACTGGATGTCTCAATGGCCCATCGGAGTCATATTTTCAGGTACCCGGGTTTTAGTACTGGGTGTTCGAACGCTTATCTGATTGTATTATAGATACTTAAGCACTGATCGAAGTGCAAAACGTAGGCTCCGACCGGGCTCCGGGGACACTGCGCATCGTACGGGCACGGCATGCCGTGCGCCTAGACGTAGGCGACTTGAACAGCAGGAAAGCGGAAGCTTAGACCAACGGCGACTGCTTTTCCCGAGCTGGAGACTGCACTACTCAACCACCAATATCTTGTTAGCCGCGGCGAGCGGCATCCACAAGCGACCGCGTGCATCTCGGCCGATATCGCCGACGGATGCCGCGGGAACGGGCAGCGGAAACACATTAAAGACTTCCGCGGCGGGATCGAAACGAACAAGCTTGTTCGCGCCCTCCTCGCTTTCCACGTACCAAATCTTGCCGGTCTCATCGGCCGCGATACCATCCGGCTCAGAATCCTTTCCGGACGGGCTGTTCCAAAGCTTGAATTGCTTGTCGGCGAGCGTCATGCGGCCCAGCCGTCCACCCTTCCAATCGGTAAAATAGATCGCGCCGCCCACCGCAACCAGCCGCCTCGGATGCACGTTCGAATCGCCCGGTGTAAATTCGGCCATCACGCCGGATTCGGGATCGACACGCCCAAGCTTCTGTCCCTCCAATTCGCAAAACCATAGCCCGCCATCGCTGGCCGAAACGATCCCGTAGGGTTGCGCATTCTGAGTGGGCACGCTAAATTCGCTGATTTTTCCGGTGTCACGGTCCAAGCGACCGATGAGGTTCGAATTCTGCGCGGTGAACCACACCGCGCGGTCCGGACCAAACACTAGAGTGTGGGGGTCTTTTGCGCTGGGGGGAATATATTCGGCGATCGCCCCCGACTTTGCGTCCAGTCGGCCGATCTTCCCCGCATAATTTTCGGTGAACCAGATGTTCCCGGTTGCATCGGAGACCAGGCCGAGAGGACCGGAATGCGGCGTCGAGATCTTGAAGAGTTTCCATTCGTGAGTGTCGGGATTGAACCGTGCGAGGTGTCCTGTCTCTTGAAATGTGAACCAGACGTTGCCCTTCGGATCGATTGCCAGGTCATGCGGTGCCGCTCCCGTCACCGGGAGATCCCAAGTGCGCATCGTGCCCTTTAGTGCGACCGCTACCGCAACCGGAGGCGTCTTGAAGCTCAACCGCAGAGTGACGGTCGCTTCGCTACCCGGTCGCACCGTCACGTTATGCTCCCACTCCGACCAGGTTCCCGCCGCCGAAGCCCGCACGTCATACAGACCTGCACGAAGCGGCTCGATATGGAAGCGTCCATGAGCGTCGCTGTGCAGGACATGCGGAATCCCGCCATCGGCCGCCTGCCACAAAATCTGTGCTCCCGGCACAGCGTTCCCCTTTGTATTGACCACCTCGCCGTTCAAGCTCCCCGGCTTTTCCTTAGCAACCTTGGGATATTGCGCCCACAAGGCCGCTGGCACAATCGCGGCACAGCACATTAGAAACACAGTACTTATCGACCGGTAAAAGCTGGCTCGATTGCAGGGGCACGGTTCATCGTGAACGTTCACTGTGAACGGCACGCCGTGGCCGGCACGCAGAGAGCGTAGCGATTGGTGGTCCCTTCCAAAAGGCACCCGGGGGATTGCTGGTTGCGGCCAGAACGATCCTTCAGACCCATGATGTTGAGTGAACATATCGGGCTATCTTAGCTGGCCGGGCTCGATCCCGTTGTGGCGGGCTCGATCCAGTAAGTCATCGATCTTTGAAGCGTCAGCGTCGCGTTTTACCTCCATTTGCTGCAATTGATCTTTCGGACTTGGGATAAGCTGGCGATGCATCGTTGGCGGGTCGCTGACCATCTCGCCGCTTAGAAACGCTTTGAGTTTTGCGATTTGGGGGTCAAGCCTATCGATTTCCGCATTCAGTGGAGCCAGCTGCTTTCGATACCAAGCCGGGTCCTTTTCCTGGCGATATGGTTTTGAAGTCGTGCTAACGGAATTGATCCCTTGGCTGCCAGTCCGGGGAGTGCTGTGACTGTGAGGCATCGTGGCAATATCGTCGTTGGTCCAGACCTTCACCGGGTTCGCCTTAGGAGTCGCCGCTGCTTGTCCCGTCGAGGGATTGCTAGGAGCAATAGCACCAGTTGGCTGCGCGACCGGGGCCTGCGATTGGCCAAAACCGGCTGTTGGAATCACTGCGAGGGAACACACAAGCATGAAGGACAACAATAGAGAATACGGTTTCATGGATGCACCTCGTTACACCCCATTTTACCGCGGTTAAGTTAATGGGCGGGTGTTTCGGCAGTGAGATTGTTCAACTCATTACGAATGATCTGGATTGACTGTTCAGGAGGGCCCAGATGGCGATACCGGGTGACTTCCGTGCGTTCGTGGACGCCAAACCCAAACATAAACTTCCGACCGTCCACGTCATAGGTATACAGAGTCGGCAGCCACACCCCGGGCGCCACCTCCGATTGCTCCATCGAGAAGTGACCTCCATGATAGACCTTTCCGACAATTCCGCCGCCGAAGGTGATGTCGCTCGTGATATCACCCTCCAGCCGGGCAAACTGGGCTTGAGACTCGTCCATCCACAAGACTGCGTGAATATGCTGGAACGTGACAGCGATGCGCGTCGGGGGTTTGTAAGCGGGGTCCGGCTCGAGAAGAAACTTGGTATATGAGTGGGAGCCATGCCCCCCGACTGAACCGGGTAGCGTTTCACGTCCCGCCCACTTGAATCGAAAGGCTTTCGCCGCAGTTTCCAAAAACTCCCTCCGGTCCCGGCGGCGCCTTTCGAATTTCACCATGTCCTGTTTATAGCGATCGTTCGGGTGCAGGGCGAGGTCTAGCGCGGTGACGGCGTATTGCAACTCCTGGCGATAAGTGTCCTGAGGTACTGGCGTCCCACTCGCCGCCATCGGCAGCTTCATCGTGCCAGTTCCAGAAGGTATTACGAGATCGGTGCGGTCGGATACAACCTCCGCGTTCTGATCCCTGCGCATAATTACGTGTTCCACACGTTCAAACTCCTCAATCGCGCGGTCGTTGCGATGCTGGTTCTCGACGGCACGGGCGATCAGGGATTGGATCTTGTCAAGGGATGGGGCTGGATTCCCGATGATAATCGGACCCTGGTCGTCAGCGTGGGCCCGTACCATTGGAGCGACCGGCAATTGCGCCAGGACCATCAAACACACTCCTAGCACTGCTATAAGTCTCGTTTGAACCATGGTCTACCGGCCCGGTCCCCTTCGTTACTAACAACCATAGTCTGATTCTACGGCGAATTGGGGGGTTGTGCCCGGCTGTTTCTGGATTTATGCCCGCGGGGATATGGACAGCCAATAAGTAGAAACGGGCACCGTCGAGAAATCGAGGGTGCCCGTTTGAAATTGCCAGTTGCGCGGTTTTTGGGGCCGCTATCGATTTACCGTCCCTTTGGAGAAAAACCTGGGCTAATCGTTAAAGTGATGCTGCGGCCGGGCAATAACGACAACAGGTCACCCTGACCTGGGTTGTAAACCGCGGTCGCTTGGCTGGTGTAGGTGTTTGCCGCCTGCTGGACGCCCACGATGCCGCGTTGATTGAGCACGTTGTTGACGCTCAGTCGGAATTTGGTTTGATCGAAGCGCGAACCGTTCCTGAGAACATAGTTGAAATATACGTTGGTAACGCTAAAGGGATTGATGGGAATAATCTGGTTAGCAACGATGCCATTCGCAAGGCTCAGGTCATTCCACATCGGGCCCACCCGTTTGTCAAAGAGGCCAAAAGCGAAGTGCTTTGACTGGTAGGTCAAGCCGAATGCTTCGGTATTGGCGGGTGTGTTCGCGAGCCACAGTCCGGTGTTCACGTAATTCGCTTTGCCCGCCGTACCGTTGGCGTAAAAGCTCAATCCGTGCGTGATGTACACATTCACTTCTCCCTCGAAACCCTTGGTTACCGAATCGCCGGAGGTCACGTAGTTGAACGCGTTTGAATTACTCATATCGGGAATCGCGGTGTAGGTATTCTGGAATTTCGTGTAATACACGTCAGCGTTCAGGGTTACCATTTTGAGCTTCAGCACAGTACCGCCCTGGTAGGTCGATACTCCCGTCGGCGGAGGCACGTTAATGACCGTGGCTCCTTTGACGTCGAACACGCCGCTCGGTGGCACTATCGTGCCTTTGCTGAACTGTCCGTAGACCGACCAATTGCTCTTTATATGATAATTGGCATCGAACGAGGGCAGGTAGGCGCTATAGCCGGCACTATTGTTGATAAAGGGGTTGCCGCCCTGGCAAACTCCGGTTTTCCCACCGACCAGGATCCCGCCGTTGCAGCCAACATACTTACCGTTATCCTGGTATTGGTCGAGGTTCTGACTGAAGTATGCGTATTTGAACCCGGCCGTGACAGTGAGCTTTTGTGTCACGTGATATTCGTATTCGGCGTACGGCTGGTACGAGTTGGTGTCAAACGTTTCATGAAAGTTCGGAAGCGGGGTGTCGACGCGGGTGACCGGGTTGGACGGAATCTGGTACCGATTGGTCGTGGCCCATTCATACCAAAGTCCAACGCGGAAAATTCCGAATTGAGAAACCTGACTTGCAACGAAGTTTTCGCCATACTTGCGATAGCTGTTGAGTTTATCGACCGCGCTGTTCACCGAAACGACTGCCGAACTCGGGCTTATGCCATCGCTTCCGAGTGAAAAATTGTCGTAATACTGCGCGTTGTAGTAGCTGAGGGTGTAGGGCTTGAAGTCGGTCTGCCAGCCGTGGGCCCACTGCTTTGACCAATCCACGTACTCGAAATCCGTGGGAATGTGGTAGGTGTAAAACTGGGTATTGAAGGCATAGTGGCAGTTTGTGGGAACGATGCAGTTTCCCGAAGAATTCAATTCAGCGGCATTGGTGTCAGTCGTCAGCAGGAAGTTATAGCCGTACTTGTCGATCTGGCCGCGTGTAGGGTTGTTGTTCGGCGTGTTGCTGTCGAGCCAAACGACGCCGGCATAGCCGGTCAGCACGTTATTTTCCGAGAACTTATATACATACTTGAGTGACCCGGCGTTTCGTTGCTGGTTATTCGCCGTCTCAAAACCATGAGACTGCATGTGCTGAACGTCGACCAACATATTCGACTTCTTATTAAGGAACCAGCCCGTATCGTACGTGAGATCGGAGATCGTGGTGTCGAATGAACCGTAGGATACGTTCGCCTGGATGAGCGGGGTCGTTGCCATGTCAGGGGACAACAGATGAATCGATCCGCCAAAGGGTGTGGGCCCAATGGTGGAAGCGGAACCTGGGCTGCGGTCGAAGTCGACGCTGCCTACCCACGGGTCCGGGAAAAATGCCCAAGTGTGGTGAGTGGGAGTATTCGTGTCGTAGAAAGGCACGCCGTCGAAGTCAATGTCGTAGTCACCGTCAGGAAAACCACGGAAGTACGTCTTGTCTTGTCCCAGGCCAATTCCGTTGCTGCTTATGCTGAATGTCCCCGGCGCCATCTCAACCAATTCACCGAAGTCGGCGTTCGGCGATGTGTAATTCTGAATGAAAATCGGCGTGACCTCGGTTCGCGCGGAGCGTGCCTCGAGCAGGCCATCCATGGGCGCGTGCTGCGCCGCGATGGAACCCGAAGTATTTGCCTCGACGGTAATGGCGTCGTTCACGCTGCCAAGGGTCAGCGTAACTGTTACGTCCTCTGTCCGCTCGGACGAGGCAGCCACGCCTGGGTGGCTGGCGAGGGAAAATCCTGGCGCCGATACTTCGATGGTGTAATTGCCCACCGGCAGGTTCGGAATTGAAAACTTACCCACTTGATCGGTGCTCGTTTTGGTTTCCAAGCCGGACGACTCACTTCTCGCAACGACAGTTGCGTTTTGCACAACACTTCCAACCGGGTCCAGCACGATGCCGGTGATGATTGCGGTTGCATTCTGCGCTTGCGATCGGACGGGAATGCCTAAATAAAGAAGAACCGTGACAGCTAAAGCCAAAAACCAATAACTACAACTACGCGAACCTTTCATTTAACCCCTCCACCAAGATAGATTGCAGGGGCGTTATGTTGCTAATGAGCTGTTACGCGAAAGCTTCAAAGAGATGAACGCAATGTTAAAGTGCGGGCAGTAGCCATGAATTGTTGGAATTGGACCGATCCAAATTCTCTTTTATTCGCGCATGTCTCCAGGATCCCCATGAATACAAAGGCCTGGGTGCACTTTTGTGAATAAATATTCACAGCCCTTTCTTTCGATTGCAACAATTTGCTGTCGTACTGAAATTCCACGATGACGATTCTAAAATTAGCGCTCGCTCTGCGAGCTTCCGCGAATCGGACTTGTTCCTGCCTGGGCGCTTTGGCCGCGTGCGCAATCCTGGTCGCGGCGTCCTCTGCCTACGGCCAGGCATTATCATCGCCATGGGTGGAATTGGGAGATGGCGGAAAGGCGATCGCGCGGATCGTCGTGAGCGGTCCGCAGGATTGCCCGGCGATACACATCAGTGCTGATAGCCGGCAAATGTCGGTTCGCCAGCCCATTCCGCCTGGCCTTCGCCCGGTCTGTGAATTCGAGATTCCTTCGGAAGCGAAATCCGCGTCGATTAACGGACAGACACTCACGCTTCCGACGCCCAATCCCACGCGTGTGATTGCGTTGGGCGACACCGGATGCCGAATCAAAGGCAAGCGAGCACAGGATTGCAACGATGCCGAAGTGTGGCCCTTTCGGCAAATTGCCGCCAGCGCAGCAAGCGAGAAGCCCGAGTTAATTATCGACGTGGGCGATTATGTCTATCGCGAAAGTCCGTGCCCGGCTGGGTCGGAAGCAATGTGCGGTGGTACGCCGATTGGCGACAACTGGGAAGCATGGAATATCGATTTCTTCTCTCCGGGGGCCAAGCTATTGGCCGCCGCGCCATGGGTGTTCACGCGCGGCAATCACGAAGACTGCGAGCGCGCCTGGAGGGGCTGGTTTTATTATCTCGACCCACGCCCGTGGAACGGGGCATGCGCAGAGTACACCGCTCCCTACAAAGTGAAGTTGGGAACTTTTGAATTGGCCGTGATCGATGCCTCCGCCGCTAAAGAGGATGACTTCGACGAAGCACAGGCCGCAACCTACGCGGCGCAACTCACCTCCCTCGATCCCGTGAACGGCTGGCTCGTGGTCCACTATCCTTTCTGGGGTTTTAAGACGGATCCCCACGGCGGTCCGCCGGTTTCGCTAGTGGCGTCGCTTCAGTCCGCATGGGAAAAGGCCGCACCGGAAGGGATCTCCATGATTCTTTCCGGACACATCCACCTGTTTGAATTCGTGAGTGTGGACCACGGCCGTCCAGCCCAGATCGTTGTGGGCGTTGGAGGCACGGAAATGGCCGTGCCGATCGAGATGTCCGTCAAAGGAACAAAGATCCGCGGCGCAACGGTGACGGGGACCGAAAGTCAGCAGAAATTCGGATACACGGTTCTATCCAGGTCGAATAGTTCCTGGAATCTGGAACTCAGAGATCGCGGCCGCAAAGTGTTGGTTTCTTGCCCGATTGCCGAGGGAAGTACGGGATGTCAAGGCTCCGGGAATAACTGACACCCTTCGGCCTTCGACTACGCTTCTAGGTTTAGCAAAACATGAAGGGGCGATCCAGGTCGAGTCGCCCCTCCGGTTGGCTCGGCCTGTCGGAGGAAAGCCGAACCCTTGTAGCCTTGATGTACCTCGTACAACACAGGTTTCAGAAAAAAGTTGCAGACTTAATTATATTATTATGTTTTCAGAGCGAAGCTTTCCCTGGACCAGCGCCTGGCCGCCCCTCAAGCGCTCCTAACCTATTTGAATTTAGCGACTTAAGTGGAATCTCTCGATCTCGGCACACATTCTCTTCGGAATTTCCGCCGCGGGGTCAGGGGTCGCTCAACGTACAGTGAAGAATTGAAAAAATGCTCGGTCCGCGATTCCCTTTGAATCGTTTTTCGCCCAGACCCTTGCGTTCGAACTTCGCATTTTTCGGCGGGAGCGCATACAATGGCCGTTTCCATGACTCGCCAAGACGAACCGCGTGCGCCTGTCACCGAAGCCGATGTGCTGGCTCATCTTTCCCGCTCTCGAAGACCGCAGAGCCTTCGCGAAATTGCCGCCGCTTTGGAATTGCGCCACTCTGGCCGCCGAGCGCTGGTGAAGCTGGCGCGAAAGATGAAAAAGCGCGGAGAAATTCACGAATATCCCAATGGCCGGGTGGCTCTTTCGAAGGAAAAGCAAGGGGCGGAGTTCGCGCAACCGGAGCAAAAA
>JBEKCU010000071.1:0-15989 GCA_050014735.1 Candidatus Acidiferrales bacterium
CGGATCAGATCATCGCCATCGCCGACGTGAAGCGAGACATGGAGCGCCCTCAACCCATGGACCGCTTGCTTTGTGGCGACGTTGGCTACGGCAAGACGGAAGTGGCGATGCGCGCCGCGTTCAAAGCGGTCACCGACTCAAAACAAGTGGCTGTGCTCGCCCCAACGACGGTACTGGCGTTCCAACATTTCGAAACGTTCCGCCGGCGATTCGCCGCGTTTCCGGTAAAGGTAGAAATGCTCAGCCGTTTTCGCAGCCCCCGCGAGGTCAAGGATGTCATTGCGAGGGTGGAATCCGGGCAACTCGATATCGTCATCGGAACGCATCGCTTGTTTTCACGCGACGTCAAGTTTCACGATCTCGGGCTGCTGATTGTCGATGAGGAGCAGCGCTTCGGCGTCGCTCACAAGGAGCGCCTGAAGGAATTGAGGCACAACGTCGATGTTCTGACGCTGTCGGCGACGCCCATCCCGCGCACGTTGAACATGTCGCTGGTCGGACTTCGCGATATGAGCGTCATCGAAACGCCGCCAAAAGACAGGCTCGCTATCCAAACCGTAGTCGCGCCATTTTCCGAATCGCTGGTGCGCCGCGCGATCGAGGAAGAAATGGCTCGCGATGGACAAGTGTTTCTCGTTCACAATCGCGTCGAGACGATTTATTCGCTGGCCGACCTGGTGAAGAAGCTGGTTCCAAAAGCGCGGATTGTGGTTGGCCATGGCCAGATGAATGAGAAGGAACTTGAATCCGTGATGTTTAAGTTTGTGAGCGATGAGGCGGATGTACTGATTTCCACAACCATTGTCGAAAACGGCCTCGATATTCCCCGCGCAAACACGATTCTGATCAATCGCGCCGATCGGTTCGGGCTGTCCGAACTTTATCAGCTTCGCGGGCGCGTGGGACGTTCCAATCAGCGCGCTTATGCCTACTTGATGGTTCCTGAAGATGTCTCGCTGACCCCGCTTGCGACTCGCAGGCTGGCCGCCTTGAAAGAATTCAGCGCGCTCGGCGCCGGGTTTCGCGTGGCCGCGCTTGATCTCGAGTTGCGGGGCGCGGGGAATTTGCTTGGAGGCCAGCAGCATGGGCATATCAACGCCATTGGTTTCGATATGTACTGCCAGATGATGGAGCGGGCCGTGGCGACGCTAAAGGGCGAAGAGACAAAACCCGAGATGCGCTCCACGATCAACCTCGGCCTGGATATCCGCATCCCACAGGAGTACATCCCGAACGAGAATCTGCGTTTGCGGACGTACAAACGGATCGCAGCGATCTCGAATGAGGTCGAGAGGGAAGAAGTCAACCGGGAACTGGCGGACCGCTTTGGCCCGCCGCCGCCCGCCGTGGGCAACCTTCTCGACTACGCACTGCTCAAGGGACTGGCGGAGGGCCTGCTCGTTTCCTCAATTGAGAGAAAGGCGAACGAGGTGGCCGTCAAATTTTATCCTGAGACGCCCTTGTCGCCGGAAAAACTTGTTGGCCTGATTCGTTCCAAAGGAGAGGGATTCCGGCTGGATCCGAGCGGGACCCTTTGGATGCGGCTTGAAAAGCGCGGGCGAATTGCGGAGAGCGTCAGAAACGTGTTGCTTCCACTGGAAGCGAAGCGATAAACTTCAGAACTGAGTGAGTTCCATGAAACTACATTATTGGCTGATCGTACCGCTACTTTTTGCCGCGATGAATCTTCGTGCGCAGGAAAAGGGAGTGGTACTCGAGGAAATCGTCGCGCGGGTTAACAATGACGTGATCACGCGAGAAGATCTCGATCATGCTCGCCAGAGCATGGAGAACGAGACCAGGGAAGATTGTCAGAACTGCACGCCGGATCAATTGCGGGCGCAGATCGCCGCGAAGGATAAGAACCTGCTTCGCGATTTGATCGATCAATCCTTGCTGGTGCAGCGGGCAAAGGATGCGGGTATCAGCGTTGATACCGAAGTGATCAAGCGATTGGACGCCATCCGCCAGCAGTACAAAATGCCCGACATGGAAGCGCTGGAAGCCGAGGTCACGAAGAGCGGCCAGGACTTTGAGGATTTCAAGGGACAGATTCGCGACCAGTTGCTGACGCAGGAATTAATCCGCAAGGAAGTGGGCGGCCGGATTATCATCAGCCATGAGGATGTCGAGAAGTATTACAAGGAGCATAAGAACGAATTTGTCCGTCCCGAAACGGTGATCTTACGCGAGATTTTTGTTTCCACGGAAGGCAAGACCGACGCGGACATTCCCGCATTGCGCAAGAAGGCTGACGGTTTGCGCGATCGCGTGCTGAAAAACGGCGACGATTTTGGCGAAATGGCCAAGCATTTTTCCGACAGTTCCACCGCCCCGCAATCCGGGGAACTCGGATCGTTCGAGCGTTCGCAGCTCGATCCAAAGGTCGCGGAAAAAGTGTTTGCGCTCAATCGCGGGGATATGACCGACGTCATCGAAACGAAAACCGGATTCGAAATTTTGCAGGTTCAGGAGCGCTACGAGGCTGGCGAGCAACCACTCGACAAGGTCGAGGCGGAGATCACCAACCGCCTCTACGACCAGAGGATGGAGCCCTCCATGCGCACGTACCTGGCCACGCTCAGGGAAGATAGTTACGTTCAGATCAAGCCAGGCTACGCGGATACCGCAGCGGTAAAGAACGAGCCGATCGAAGAAGTTTCGGCGACTCCCGAGAAGGACGACACGAAACCGAAAGGCAAGCGCAGGCTTTTGGTGCTTCCTCCAAAGAAGAATTCCGGAACATGAAACAGTACTTCGTCGTCGATCTACAGGACGGCCAGAATATCACCTCGCACTTTCTTGTCTGTGAAAAAGAAATCCGCGCCACTCGCGAAGGAAAATCCTACCTGCGCCTTGAATTGGGAGACGCCACGGGCAGAGTGGAAGCGCGCATGTGGGATGGATTCGACCGCAGCGCAGCCACGTTTGAACGCGACGATTTTGTGAAGGTTCAGGCGCGCGTCGAAAATTACCGCAACAAGCTGCAATTGGCGATCGAGAAAATCCGGCGAGCCGAAGAGAGCGAAGTGGAAGCCGCAGATTTCTTCGCGCATACGAAGGAAAACGTCGATCAGCTCTACGCGAAGCTGGTGGAGATCGCCGCTGCCATTCGCAATCCGTGGTTACGCCAGCTGGTTGAAAGTGTCGTCCTCGATGCGGAAATCGTTCCTCGATTGAAGCGCGCTCCCGCAGCCAAGTCGATGCATCACGCTTTCTTCGGCGGCCTGTTGGAGCATGTCATCAGCCTGTGCGGTCTGTGCCGAGTGGTCCTGTCGCATTATCCGGAAGCCGACCCCGACCTTTTGATCACAGGCGCCATATTGCATGACATTGGCAAACTCGAGGAATTGAGCTATGAGCGCTCGATCGGTTACACCGATGAAGGTCAGTTGCTCGGGCACATCATGATTGAGTATGAATTCGTCACGAAGAGGATCGACTCGATCGAGGGATTTCCAGCCGCGCTTAAAGCCCTGGTGCAGCACATGCTGATTGCGCATCACGGAAAGTACGAATTCGGCTCGCCAAAGCTTCCGATGTTTCGCGAGGCGCTGATGCTCCACTATCTCGACGACCTTGATTCCAAGATGGGCGCCGTCCGGGCAGCGCTTGAGTCCGATAAAGGGGAAGGGAATTGGACGGCGTATAGCGGCGCCCTGGAGCGGCGCATCCTTCGTACCGATGGCTTTCTGTCTGGAACGAAAACGGAGTTGGAACCACAGATGAATTCAGATAAACACAGATAAAAACTGTAAGAGACGGAAAGCTGTACACCAGTATTCGTTATCCGCATTGGCCTTTATCGGTGTTTATCTGAGTTCATCTGTGGTTCCAACTGGATCTTCGAAGGATATGACGAGGCACTCGATTCTCGATCTTGCGCCACTCGAACTTGAGTGTATGAGCGCCCTGTGGCCAATGGGCGAAGGCACCGTGCGCGATATTCACCGTCAACTGGCGGTGGTCCGGCCTCGTGCATATACCACCGTTCTGACAATCATGGATCGGCTGGCGCAAAAAGGGATCGTTACGCGGCGAAAGGTGGGCCGCGCGTACCGATATCACGCCAATTTGAGCGCGGAAGAAGCTCGGTTAAAAGCCGTGGAGAAAATTGTCTCCGGATTTTTCGACGGTTCGGCGGATGCGCTGGCGGCGCATCTGGCCGGTCGGTCCGCAGTAACCCGCATCTCGCCATCGACGGCACCTGCGGTGATTGACGCGCCGAACACGATTGATGCAGAATCGGTCCTGGGCGAACTCGACCAAGCATTACTCTAAGTATATGTTACCGAAGCAGTTCTCAATCCGCGACAAAGTCATTTCTCCGGCGACCGTGCTGGCGCCGATGGCCGGCGTCACCGACACCGTCTTTCGCCGCATGATCCGCGGACTCGGTGGGTGCGGGCTGATCATGACGGAATTCACCAGCGCCGAATGCATCACTCGAAACGCGGCGCGCACCTCTCGCTATCTTTTTTTTGAACCGGACGAGCATCCGATAACGGGCCAGCTTTTTGGCGCCGTTCCGAATGTGATGGCGGATGCGGCAAGGATGGTTGAGCAGCTTGGCTTCGACATCGTGGACATCAATCTCGGCTGCCCGGCAAAAAAGGTGGTGAAGTGCGGAGGATCTGGGTTGCTGCGCGATTTAAAAGCGCTCGAGCAAGTGCTCCAAGCGGTCCGTTCAGCGGTGAGTATTCCTTTGACGATCAAGATTCGCGCTGGATGGGATGAGAACAGCATTGTCGCCGTGGAAGTGGCTCGCATGGCGGAGCAGATTGGTATTGAAGGCATCGCGGTTCACCCGCGCACGCGCTTGCAGGCCTATACCGGAAGCGCCGATTGGAGTATCATCCGCGCGGTGAAGCAGGCGGTGCGAATGCCGGTGATCGGGAACGGCGATATTAATTCGCCGGAAGACGCGATGCGCATGTTTCGCGAAACCGGGTGCGACGCTGTGATGATTGGCCGCGCCGCTTCGAATAATCCCTGGATCTTCCGCCACATTGCCCAATACTCGCAAACGGGCTCTTTTGAAGAGCCCTCCGATATGGACCGTTACCGGCTGCTCTCCAGCTATTTCCGGAATCTTGTGGAGACGGAATGGCCCGATGCTATCGGGAAGATGAAACAATTCGTCTGTTATTTCACCCACGGTGTGCGTAATGGCAGCGAGTTGCGAAGAAATGTGCACACGGCGCACACCTCTTCCGAGATTTTGGATCGAGTGGATTCTTTCTTTGCCGACTCTGTTGCCGCAGGAGGCATTTCATGAGCGCTAGCGCGACGGTTCCCTCCCTTGAGCGCCGCCGGGAACGAAGGGTTCCCGTGCAGCTTCCGATTCTGGTCCGAGGCACGGACCGGAAAGGAGAATGGTTCGAGGAGCGAACCGCGAGCGTGAATCTTTGCCGTGGGGGCGTCGCATTTTCCACGCGCTATTCTGTCGATCTCGGCGCCAAGCTGGAGATTAATATTCCACCCGCTCCCTCGGCGGTTGAGAAGGAAACGGAATTTTCAACCCACGGACGCATCGTCCATCTTGCCCCTGGCGGAAACAACCGCGAACTCATTGTAGGCGTCGAGTTCACCGGGCCGCGCTTTCATCGGATGTTCGTTTCAGAAACGACGACGGTGTAGGCCGCTTTTGGTAGGACAGGCTTCAGCCTGTCTGGGTTTGACGTTTGTTCAGAGGTTTGTTTAGACGATCGTTCAATCGAACGGAAGTCAAAAGCTGACAGGCTGAAGCCTGTCCTGCCGGTTGCCCAGACGTTACCGCTCGAGCAAAAGCTGCTTGTAGGCTTCTCGCTTGGCCAACCCTCGTTCCCGCGCGGCCTGCTTCAGGGCCGCCTTGCGATCCATCCCTGATTCCGTCTCCAGTTGGGCTACCCGCTGTTTGAGGGAGATACCCGCATCGGCGATTTGAGGCACGCCTTCGGCCGGCCCGATCAGCAGCGTGATCTCTCCGCGCGGCGCGCGCTTAAGCGCAGCGTCGTGCAATTCAGAAAGGTTGCCGCGTAGGAATTCTTCATGAATCTTGGTGATTTCGCGCGCCACGACGGCGGGGCGCGGCCCCATCACAGCAGCGGCATCCGCGAGAGTCTCGACGAGCCGGTGCGGCGCTTCGTAAAGAACTATCGTTCTGGGCTCGGACTTCAAAGCATCGAGGGCTTTGCGGCGTGCCCCGGCCCGAGATGGTAGGAATCCCACAAACAGAAACTCTTCCGTTGGAAGACCGGACGCCGCCAACGCCGCGACGAAGGCCGATGGTCCGGGGATGGGAATCACCGGGATATGATGACGCAGGCAGAGAGAAACCAGGCGGAATCCTGGGTCGGACACCACCGGTGTGCCGGCGTCGCTTACGAGCGCGACTTCGGCGCCTTGTTCGAGTTCGATGACCAGTTCTGGCGCACGGGTCAACTCATTGTGAGCGTGGTAGCTGACCAATTCCTTATGGATACCGTAGTGTTGAAGCAGTTTCTGAGTCTGCCGCGTATCTTCACAAGCGATCAGGTCGGCTTCCTTCAGCACGCGGATTGCGCGCACGGTAATGTCTTCGAGGTTTCCGATAGGCGTTGCCACCAGATATAGGCAGCCGCCCGCAGTGTCGTCTTGTGCTTCGATTGGCATAAGCGCGCCTTCATCGTGCAGTTTATCACGCACGGCCGAAGCTTGAATGACGAGGTTGGAAGTGCCGACATCTCGCTTGTCCCGATCTGAGGGGGGCCGCCGGTTCTTTCTGGGGAGGGTGGGGAGCCGAACGCCGCCCCTTCTACATCGGCACAAGAGAGACTCCTGGAGAGACTCCGGGCGTCTGCGGTGGCCTGACATGGTAATATGGTGTGTTTCATCATCGCCCTGGAGGAGATCAGAATTGCCGCTCTACGAATACCGTTGCCTGAAGTGTGACCGCCACACCGACAAAATTGAAAATGTGAACGGGCCGCATTTGAAGAAATGCCCGCATTGCGGAGGAAAAGTGGAATCGGTCATTACCGCACCCGCGATCCAGTTCAAGGGAACGGGATGGTATGTTACCGACTATGGCCGGAAAACGTCCGGCGGAGATGGGTCGAAGTCCGAAAAGTCCGAGAAATCTGAAAAGTCCGAAAAAGCGGAGAAATCGGAGAAGGCGGAAAAATCAGAAAAGTCGGAATCTAAAACTACTACCGCCGCAAAAGATCAAAAGAAAACCGCATCCGGTTCGAAAGAGAAGTAGTAAGCTCTGGGAACGCCAGTCTCCCGGGCGTTCCTGCGATTTCATTCTTCCCGGTTAAGGCTTTAGCGCGCGCAAATACTCTCTGAACTCCCCGCCAAATTCCGGATTTTCGAGCCCAATCTCAACGGTGGCCTTCAAGAATCCCAGCTTGTCCCCCGCGTCATACGATTTACCCTCGTAGACATATGCCAACAACCCGGATTCCTTCGCCAGCAGGCGAAGCCCATCAGTGAGCTGTATCTCTCCGCCACGACCTGGCGTGGTTCGCTCCAGACAGTCGAAAACTTCCGGCGGAAGCACATATCGTCCCGTAACGGCAAGGTTCGAGGGCGCGTCCGCGGGGTTTGGTTTCTCAACGAGATCGCGAATTTTCATTAATCGCCCGCCGGGTCCAGCCTCTACTGCGGGTTCGACGTCCACGATGCCGTACAAGCCGGTCTTTGCGCGGGGCACTTCTTCCACTGCGATGGCGCCAATGCCCGTTTGCTCATACACCTGGATCAATTGTTTGGTGGCCGGGCAAGGTCCGGGAATAATCACGTCACCGAGAAGCACCGCAAATGGTTCGTTTCCAACAAGTTCCTTCGCGACCAAAACGGCGTGGCCCAGCCCGAGCGGTTCCTTCTGTCGCGTGTAGCTGAAGTGCACCATGTTGCCAATGCTATGCACCAGTTCGGCGAGGTCCGACTTGCCCTTACTTTCCAGAAAGCTCTCAAGCTCCGGCGACGAATCGAAATGATCTTCGATGGCGTTTTTGCCGCGCCCTGTCACGATGATGATGTTATCGATCCCGGAGGCGACACATTCCTCGACGACGTATTGGATCAGCGGTTTGTCGACGACAGGCAGCATTTCCTTGGGCTGCGCTTTGGTGGCGGGAAGGAATCGGGTGCCCAAACCTGCGGCGGGCAGTACAGCTTTACGGACGCGTCTTGGCTTCTCGGCCATGCTTTTCACCCTCTCGTCTCATTATGTGTTGTTTGCCTGCGGAGTCAATGCAGCTGTTGCCCGAGGCGTATCGAAAATCTAATCTTTTGCGGAATGTGAGGGTCGTCAAATTACAGCGAGGCCAGTATCCCCCGCAGGCGCGGGAGGAATCGACCGGAAACATGGGCCTTAATCGCCGTACGTACTTGCTGCGATCGATCGTGCCGGTTGTTTACAGAGCCCGGTGAACCACCCGTGCATCCCTTCCTTCACAATATCGCAGATGGTTTGCCCGTTCTGAGAAACGACCTTCGCCCATGCCAGCGGTCCCATCTGCGGGAAATAAATTCCGCGGAAACATAGGCGAGCGATAAGAATGTTGATCCGGTACCCGAGTGGCTTGTGCGCGAGCGACCGCACGGCGTGGGCAATCGCCTCGGCGTTGTAGGATTGGGACCAGCCGGATTTGACCTCGGCGTGTGCCTCCGCGATGGTCATTTTTAACGGCGTGTGAGCCATCGTAAAGGGCACGAATTCTTCCCAATGCGTGGGCCGGGTTAGACGGCCCGATTCCTCAAGCCTGGTGTATAGCGGCGTGGCGGGAAAGGGAATGAGCAAACCAAAGATTGGCAATCCCGGAGGCCAACTGCGAATTTGTCCGAGTGTTCGGTCCGCCACGCCAACGGTGTCGTTGTCCATGCCGAAAATAAAGGAAGTGATGGCGTGGATGTTGCGACCGGCCAGCCGATGCAGCACCGCTGCGTATTCTTCAGGTTTGTTGAAACCCTTGTTCATATCGGCAAGGTTCGTCGGATCGATGGATTCCATGCCGATGAAAATCCATTTGCCTCCCGAAGCCGAGATTAGGTCCACCAGTTCTTCGTCGCGTAATAGATTGGCGCTGATTTGTGCCACCCAGTGGACTTGAGCGCCCGCGGCGATGATGTCACGCAGAAGCGATTTCGTCCGCTTCACGTTGATTGCAAAATTATCGTCGATAAAAAAGACGGCGATCTGGCCGCCTTCACTTTTAGCCCGAGCCTTGAGCATTAGCAATTCATCGACCACGCTTTTGTTGGTTCGGAATCGGATGGAATCTCCAAAAAAACCGGTGACGGTGCAAAACTCGCATCCATATGGACACCCGCGCCCCGATTCCACGGGAACGATTCGGAACGTTCCCCATCCGCCTCCGAGGCGCTTGAGCAGAGGAGCGGCGAACTTCGGGACGATATTGAATTGGTCTAAGTCGATCTTATCCCATGGAATTTGGGGATACGATTGAAGGCCTGGTTTGCGATCCTGGCCGAATTCATCGACGGGGAGATACTTTTCCTTGAGTTGGCCGCGCTCCGCGTCCGCGACGATCTTCGGCCACGTCTCGTCCGCTTCGCCGAGGGCTACCGCGTCGGCATGGCGTTTCCCATTTGTCCTGCCTAGCGCCTCGTCGGGCATTTCCGTGACGTGCGGACCGCCCATCACCACCGGCACTCCAGTGGCGCGCACTGCGTCGGCCATGCGGTAAGCCTTGGCAATCATGCGCGTCATGGCCCCGATGCCAACCAGGCCAATTTTATTTTCGCGAACGTATCGGGCGATCGCCGTTTCGTCCATTGGCTGGGCGTTTCCATCGATCAAGACGACTTCGTGGCCGGGCGGAGTAAGGGCCTGTAGCAGGAACATCCATAAATGAGGCATGAAATTACGTGTTACCCCGTTGTCGGGGCTATACAGCAGAATTTTCACTAGTTCAGTCTTCTCCGACGAGGGGCCGACCGGTTAGACCTCGGCAAGTGCCCGCTTTCGTCTTCAGGCTTGTTGTGCTGGTGCAAGTACCATCGCCCATTCGGGCACGACGGAAGGAAGAGTGGCGTTCGAAACGCACTGTATCATAGGTCCGACACAAAAAATGTCGTCTTTATAGAAGGGTGCGTTATCGGTTAGGTAGGAGGTTAAGCAGGTCGCAGAAGGTGCCGGCCGGTGACACGAATTACGAGAGCCGTTGACTCCCGGGGCGCCGCGCCATTGGTCCTCAAGGGTGAGCCCTCCACGAGTCGCATTTCTCGCGCGTCAACTCGGTTTCTCCCACCCAAGGAGCTACGCTTGGAAGAAAAAACGCACCCTTCACAAAAATTGTGAAGAGTGCGGTTCCCGATCTACGCTGTGGACGGTCGTTGAGGGTCCAATTTCGGCGGCTATGCTAACATAAACATTTACGCAGTCTGGGAAATAGGCCATGCCAACGCGCATTCTTGGAATTGAATCTTCGTGCGATGAGACCGCCGCGGCAATCGTCGTGGACGGACGTGACATTTTATCGAGCGTCGTCGCCTCTCAGCTGGACATTCATCGAAAATATGGAGGCGTTGTGCCCGAACTCGCCTCGCGCGAACACTTGCGGCAAATTGTTCCCGTTGTTCGCGAAGCCCTCGCCCAATCCGGCCTTGCATTCCGAGATATCGACGCGGTGGGCGTCACGAATGGACCGGGATTGGTCGGATCTCTGCTGGTCGGCGTCACGTACGGGAAAGTCCTGGCGGCTGAAATGGGCAAGCCGCTGGTGCCTGTCAATCATCTCGAAGGCCATGTGCACGCCGTTTTTCTTGAAGCCCACCTTGCGGGACGCACGCCGGGATTGCCCGCCGTCTGTTTGATCGTGTCCGGCGGACACACATTGCTCTATCACGTGACGTCACAAGGCGAGAATGGCGACGCATTGCGGCGCGGATTTCGGTACCGGCGTCTGGGCGGCACTCGCGACGACGCAGCCGGCGAAGCGTATGACAAAGTGGCGCGCCTCCTGGCCCTCGGGTATCCCGGCGGCCCTATCATAGATCGAATCGCCACGCGAGTTGCAGCGACAGGCACGAACTTCAGCGATAAGGACGGGTTGAATTTTGGCCCGGTAAAAATGAAGGGGAACGCGCACGATTTCAGCTTCAGCGGAATCAAGACGGCCGTTCTATATTACTTCCGCGCGCATCCCGAATTCGCCGAAGAAATTGAAGCGCGTAAGAAGGCGCTGCAGGAAGGCCGCGGTAAGGCGGAAGATTTGATGCCGCTGTGCAGCCCGCGGACGCTGTCCCTGATTTCCAATTTTCAGGCCGCTGTCGTTCGCGACCTTGTGACGCGCACGCTGGAGGCCGCGTCGGAAACGGGATCGAGTACGGTTCTGGTATCGGGCGGTGTGGCGGCAAACTCGGAACTGCGGAAACGGTTTGAATTGAAATCCAGTTCGATGGGCGGCGTGGAAGTTTATTTTCCAAGCCGAGCGCTGTCCACGGATAATGCCGCGATGATCGCCGCCGCAGCATATCCGCATCTGCTCGCGGGCGACCTGGCAACATCGGACTTGAACGCCGAGCCGAATCTTCGACTCGCCTAGCGGATCGGCGTCTGGATTTCCGGGCTCGGCTTGAAGAATAGTCATTTGGCTTTTCAGGCACGAATACCAATCAAGGCGGATTCGTTTCATAATAGGCGCGGCCTGTAAGCAAAGGGAGTCAGTCGAATGGCGAAGGCGAAAGAATTTACCGTATCGATCGAGGACAAACCGGGGGCGCTGGCGAAGTGTTTCCTCGCCCTCGCGGAGCGCGGAGTAAACATTCTGGCGTTTCAATCGTATGTGGAGGAACGCGAGAGCCTGACCCGATTTGTCGTGGATGATCCGGCCACCGCCAACGCGGTATTGGGTAGTATGCGGATGATCTTCGAGGAGACCGAGGTCGCCACAGTGCAGATGGCGCATCGCCCGGGCGAACTGGGCCGTGTCACCTCCTGCCTGGGCGAACACCAGATCAACATCGACTATTCCTATTCTGGGTTGGAGCCCGGATCGACGCAGGCAATGGCCGTCTTTGGGGTCGACAACCTGACCCTTGCATCGGCGGTTCTGGACAATTTCGCCGCCGCGGCCGCTTAGTACAAATGACTTTTGGGCTACCGCGTCTTTACATTAAAGAACCAGAATGGCCCTTCGATTTCCGTAAACCAATGCGGCGTGCCGGCGGGAATGACAACCACATCGCCAACAGAGACGCGCCGCGAATCGCCGCCCTCAATCCTGGTCGCCATCTTGGTTTCCAGATACGGCGTGCCATCGGGAAATGTGGCGGGAGTTTCGTCCTTGCCGGCTAGCTTGCCGCCTGTGACGAGCGTCGCCGAGCCCTTCGTAATGTAGATAATATCCGTCCACACCGAATGAGTTTCTGCGGCAGTCGTTTTTATCCGTCGACTCGCCTTCACCTTATAGCTCTTCGAACCGTAATCGCTATCGTACAGCGTCTCGCTGTCCCTTTCGTGATTGAAGGTCGCCTCGACTTCCGACTTCGGATAATATTTCACCGGGGGCAGGGGCGAGCTTGCCGACGAGTCGCCGGTGGACTTTTTAGCCGAGTCCGTGCCCGACTGAGCCGATGCCATGCTCAAAAAGACAAACGTTGCAATCGTCAAGATGAACGCTGCCTTTACTTTTCCATTCCTCATTTCGATCCTCCATGTGTGCAAAGTGTGGCACGACCAGAATTTCGAATTGCAATAGGAGTGACGCAATTTAAGTCACTCCACCCGTCGTTCGTACGTATCGATTCGAATATAGGCGAATGGGCACCCCGTACCGCGCATCGTACGCTTCTTTGCCTCTCGGGCGCAACGAGATCGTTTGCGCGGGTAGTCTCCTAATTATAGGAATGCGTTCGAAGAAATGTGAGGCTGCGACTTCGGGGTCGAACCCTGGGAACGCCAATCTCCCGATTGGCGACGGTACAGATGCACAAAACGTCAATCGGGAGATTGGCGTTCCCAGAGTTGCCAGCCGACACCCGAACTCAAATTTCAATTAGGACACTATCTTTGCGCGGTATTGACGGACATGCGTTATCTGAATGCGAGGCCCGGTTTTGGAGGCGCTGGCAATACAAATCGCATCGCAGCCATGTGCTCTGATGCGTTCGGGACATAGCGCAGGCTTTAGATTCTGTGTGGGTTTAGATTTCGGACAACGAAAACCACCAAGGCTGAAGCTTCAGCCAATCGATGCATTTCGACGCTCCGCTGTCCACTTAGGTTACAATCCCCGCGTTCATGCGCATTGCATTCGATACGGGCGGCACATTCACCGATTGCGTCTACCTTCGCGATGGGCGCATCGAGATTCTCAAAGTTCCGTCCACGCCTCGAAATCCCGCGGAAGCAATTTCCCGGGCGTTGAGCGGGATATTGCCGGACGGCAGTGCTGTTCCCGGTCTCGAAATTTCTTGCGGAACCACAGTCGGAACGAATGCGTTGCTCCAACGGCAAGGTGGGCGCGTGGCCCTTGTCACGACGGCCGGCTTCGAAGATGTGCTTGAGATCGGGCGTCAGGCAAGGGCGCGACTATACGATTTGATGTTTGAGAAAGCAGAGCCGTTAGTTCCGCGAAGCAGGCGATTTGGCTTGGTGGAAAGATTGGATTCTGGCGGGCGGGTATTGGTATCACCCTCGCGTGCGGAGATTGCGCGTATTGTGCGCGTAGTCAAGCGCAGCGGGACTCATTCCGTCGCAGTCTGCCTGCTGTTTTCATTCGTGAACCCGGAGCATGAGCAGGCGATCTCGGATGCACTGGCCGCCGCCGGGCTTCAGGTCTCGGCATCGCATCGGATTTTTCCCGAATATCGAGAGTTTGAACGAACTTCGACGACGGCGGTCAATGCGTATCTTGTGCCGGTGATGAGCGAATACCTGGCGGAAATCGAGCGGAGCGCCATCGCGTTCTCCCAGCCGGATTCCGTAAAGCCGCGTTGGATCGATCCTGGATCGAACGGACCGCGTGATCCAAAGCAAGCACTAGTCCGCGTCATGCAATCGAGCGGCGGTATCTTGTCGGCCCGCGCGGCTGCTCTAGAGCCAGTGCGGACCATACTTTCCGGTCCGGCCGGCGGAGTCTTGGGCGCTCAATACGTCGCTGAACTCGCGGGATTTGACCGCATCATCACCTTCGATATGGGGGGCACCTCTACCGATGTCGCACTCATGCACGCTGGAGGTGAGGAAGCGCTTGCGACCACGTCCGAAACAGTTGTGTCGGATATCCCGGTAGCGGTGCCAATGCTCGATATCCATACCGTTGGTGCTGGCGGGGGATCTCTCGCGCGATTCGATCGTGCTGGAGCCCTTCGCGTCGGTCCGGAGAGCGCGGGCGCCGATCCCGGTCCGATTTGCTATGGGCGCGGGGAAAGGCCGACGGTTACGGACGCAAATCTTGTGCTGGGGCGTATTCCGAAGTCAGGTTTGCTCGGAGGCGCGTTCGAACTGAACCTTGAAAGGGCGCGGCAATACATGGAGCGTGCCCGGAAGAGTGACCGGAGGGATGAAGGACCTGCGATGCGCTCGGTGGAAGTCTTCGCGCAGGGAATTGTGGATGTGGCCAACGCGGTCATGGAGAAAGCGATCCGTGTCATCTCGGTCGAACGCGGACACGATCCGCGCGATTACACGCTGGTGGCATTCGGCGGAGCGGGTGCATTGCATGCTTGCGATTTAGCTACCGCCCTTGAAATTCCTCGCGTGCTGGTGCCGTGCCTGCCGGGCGTCCTTTCGGCCCTGGGTATTCTGCGCGCGGATGTGACGAAGGACTTATCGCGCACGGTTCGATTGCAAGTTCTGAACGCTTTGCGGGCGCGGCCGAAGCTCGATCGGGAATTCACAAAATTGGAACGCGAAGGCTTACGGCAGATGCGTGACGAAGATTTTCCGGAAAACGCCGTGAGAATCGATCGCTCACTGGACATGCGATATTCGGGCCAGTCGTACGAGCTTGCTGTGCCTTTTGCGCGCGATTACATTGCCGCATTTCATCGTGCCCACGAAAAGCGTTACGGTTATGCAGATCGCTCGCGGACGTGCGACGTGGTCAATGTCCGTGCGCGATTCACCGGGCGCACTCCGAAACCGGCATTGCCGAAATTACCGCCGGGAGGAGCTGACTCACGGCGAGCAATCACTTCAGCCGGTCGCGTCTCCTTTGCAGGCCGCTTGCATGCGTGCGCCACATACGATCGCGCTAAATTAAGAGCAGGGAATCGAATCTCAGGGCCTGCGATCGTCACCGAATACAGCGCGACGACTCTGATTCCTCCCGGATGGACCGGTCGCGTCGATGTTTATGGAAATATTCTGCTGGAGCCGCGCCGATGAAACCCGACCCGATTCGCCTGGAAATTTTTAAGAATCTGTTTCACTCGGTCGCGGAGGAAATGGGAGCGGCGCTGCGGCGTTCCGCGTTTTCTCCCAATATCAAAGAACGCAGAGACTACTCTTGCGCCGTGTTCGATGCCGCAGGACAAGTCCTGGCAATGGGCGACCACATGCCCGTGCACCTGGGCTCCATGCCCATGTCGGTGACAGCGGCGCTGAGCGCGCTCGATCTCGCGCCCGGCGATGTCGCCTTGCTGAACGATCCATACGCCGGTGGAACGCATCTCCCGGACCTGACGATGGTGATGCCGGTCTATGTCGCCGGATCGCGACGACCGCTTTTTTATATCGCCAATCGCGCCCACCACGCGGACATCGGAGGTGCGCATGCCGGTTCGATGGGCCTCTCGCGCGAGATTTTCCAGGAAGGATTGCGCGTGCCACCCGTGAAAATTCTGGAGCGGGGAAAAATCGCGCGGGACGTGATGGCGCTGATTCTTGCCAACGTTCGCACCCCTCGTGAACGCGAGGGAGACTTAACCGCGCAGATCGCCGCGTGCCGCATCGGCGAACGCCGTCTCATCGGCATGGTTGCGAAATATGGGAAAGCCGAAGTGGCCGCCTACGGGCGTCACCTGCTGGATTACTCAGCAAAAATGATGGCCGC
>JBEKCU010000072.1:0-15895 GCA_050014735.1 Candidatus Acidiferrales bacterium
GTATTCGGAGAAAAATACGTGGAGAGATTTGCGGCTATGGAATCGGCATGGAGCCCAAGAGCCCAAGTTAGTTCGCCGAGGCGCCTGCCGGTCATAGCCCGGCTGCCCGTGAGAAGTCGGATCATCCATATCCACGACCATGCGCGAAACGCCAGCTCGAGGCTGCTCGCCCAGTTAATTCCCCGCATGTGAGGGTTCTCGCGCTGCCAGTGCTCCCATTGAGCGAAGCATTCCTTTGCATAGCGTCGGTCACCAGTCAGTCTAAATGCGAGTGCCAGCGTAACAAGATGCTGGTGGCGATTTGGCTCCCAGACGACCTTACTGTCACCCACTCTTGAGAACTCGAGATAAGGGATCTGGCTCCAGTGTTCAAGGCCCGATTCTCTGCCATGGATGACATCCATTCGCCAAGGGATGACCGCCCCGCAGCTCACTTCGGGATACCCGAAGATCGTCATGCGGTGTGCACATAGCCTTTCCGCTTCCTCGACAATTTGCGGTATGCGGTGCGGAAAAGATTGACGGTACTCCCGGGCAATCCCCTCCGTTTCATCTTCTGAGAAATAGAAAGCGGGCTCCTTACGACTAAGAGGATATTCTGCCAGCTCCGATTCCGCCGCCGCGTCTGCCCTTGTACTAACACTGCACAGCATTGGGCTAGCGATGTTGGCGGTGTTCCAAGGATGGCTCCCCGTACCACGTTTGCCGAGCGAGCCGTTCCGAGTCCACGTCCACGCCATCCGCTCGCGTCCGATACGCAGCTTCTGTGCGAGCCTGAAGCGTAGCTCCACCAGGCTCATTCGACGCAGGCGTCGGATCCGTTCGATGTTGGCCAAAGCCATGTCAGGAATTGTTGAGCAAGAATTGTTGAGCAACCCACGCCAGATTCACGCCGAGCGAGTACGCTCGCGTAGTGACCGGATATAGATACCTTCGAGCCTTGCGGTGACGGCTTGGACCGTGAAGTTGTTCTCGACGTGCGCGCGTGCTGCTCGTCCCATCTGCAGGCGTCGAGCGGAATCTCGGCACAGGGAAAGGACGCGGTCGGCGATTGCCTTCGGATCCCTCGGAGGAACTAAGAAACCGGTCTGTCCTTCCTCAACTAGTTCAGGGATGCCTCCCACGTTGGTTGCGACGACTGGCTTGCCCATGGCCATAGCCTCGAGAATTGCGTTGGGGAAGCTCTCCGTATAGGAAGACAACACCAGGATATCCAGTGCAGCGACAAGATCGGGGACGTCCGGTCGTTCGCCCAGAAAGTGAATCGATTGTGATAGGTGCAAATCGTCGGCTAACGATTTGAGCTTATTTGCTGCCGGACCGTCGCCAATCACCAAAAATTCAGCGGAGGGAATCGCATCGAGGATGCCGCGCGCTGCCAGCAGAAATGTTTCCAGATTCTTTTCCGGACGCAAATTTCCCAACGCTCCGATCAGAATCGATCTCGGGGATAATCCTAGTTCTCGCCGGATGCCTCCAGAAGACAATTTTGGCTCGAACTCATCCAGATCGATACAATTGGGCAAAACGTCGATTTTTCTTCGGCTTCCAGACTCTAGACCGGACATGTCGTGTTCGACCGCGCGTGAATTCACCACCACACCCGTTGCTAATCTACAGGCGACGCGGGTAGCTCGTTGCTGCCAACGACTGCGTAGATTCAGCAATTCCCGGCGGCTGGCCAGCACCACGGGCACGCCCGCAAGGCGCGCGGCCGGAACCGCGAACACGGAAGTATAAAAGTCGAATGCGTGCACGATCTGAATCTGTTCTCGGTAAAGAAATTGAACCAGCTGAACAAACAGTTTTGCCGCCCTAAAGTTGTAGAAAGAATCGATGGGGAATTCAACGATTGAAACGCCGAGGGACTCCACTTCAGAAAGCAGAGGGCCACAACGTTGCAGGCATGCGATCACGATGTCGTATCGGCTTCGGTCGATGCCTCTAACAAGCCGGACAAACTGGCGCTCGGTACCGCCCCGCATAAAGCTGTCAGTGAAAAGCATCACGCGAGGGCGACAGCCGGTCGATTGGGCCTGCGCGACGGGCGTTTGAGGTCGAGGGATTGAAAGAGTACCCGTCATCTACAAAACCAATCGTTCATAGGCGGGTCCGTCGTTAGTTCGGGACATCGAATAATGGCTAATCTCGGGATCGGTGGTCCTCGAAGCTGCTGCCACTTCGGTCACGGAATGATCTAACCACTTCTGGCACCAGGATTCGAAGAAGACGGCAGCCCAAAGTTGGGACGAAAGGTCTCGGCCCCCGTGATGTCCGTCGACGATTCGCTTGAGTTCCTGTGGACGGAAGATCCCACGCTCTCGAGCCGACTTAGAGAGTAAGACGTCGCGGACCAGTTCAGCCGACTGTCCCTGGAACCAATGCTTCAGTGGAACCGCGAACCCCATTTTGGGGCGGTCGATGATCTCCGCCGGCAACTTGGCTCGCACGGCTTGTTTTAGCAGGTACTTCTTAACGCCATTTCGATATCGGAGGTTTTCGGGCACGGTGCTCATGAACTCAGCAAGTCGATAATCGAGCAGCGGAGCGCGCGTTTCCAATCCCACGGCCATGCTGGCGCGATCCACTTTCACCAGGATGTCGTCGGGGAGGTATAACATTTGGTCAATGCCTTGCATCCCGGACAGAAATTCGTTGCCGCCCACGGCTTTGGCAAAATCACGACCCAACCGAAAAGCTTGCCGGTCCGATAGGGGCTTCCACCGATGAGGGAGCAAGGCCCGTTGTTGTGGCGACTGGTAGATGCACAGGTCCGCAATGTAGGAATCGAGCGCGGGGAGAGAGCGCTTATTTAGAATGCCCCAGCCGCGAGCTTTGACAGGGTAAAAATCAACCAAGAATCGATAAATACCGCGTGCCAGAATGCCAGGCAACGTATTCTGCTGTTTCCAGCGTAGCATTCCATCGTCGTAGCGGGTGTACCCAGCAAAAATCTCGTCTCCCCCATCGCCTGAGAGTATGACGGTGGTTTGTTGCCGAGCTGCCTCGGAGATGCAATACGTCGGTATGGCCGACGAATCGGCAAATGGCTCGTCGAAGTGGTACACGAGCTTCGGAAGAATCTCGAGAATGTTTGGCGAGCAATGAAGCACATGGTGATTCGTACCGAAGCGCTTAGCTACAATCTCGGCGAAATCGAGCTCGTCGAAAGACTGTTCATCGAACCCGGCAGAAAATGTCTCGACTGGTGTTTTGCTTACTTCGGCCATCGCCGCGACAACAGTGGACGAGTCGAGTCCGCCGCTCAGGAACGCTCCAAGGGGGACGTCCGAAAAGAGCCGAATTCGAACCGCGTCGCGGATCAGATCTTGGATACGCGGCACGCACTCTGTTTCGGTTAGCCGCGAATCGGGCAGATAGCGGAGCGCCCAGTAGCGGTGGGGTCCGTCGGTTTTCAGCCCATGCGTCGCGGGATCGAGTTCAATCGTCATCCACGAAGCTGGCGGCAGTTTTTGGATTCCCTTGAAAATACAAGCTGGACACGGCACGTAGCCCAAACTGAGATACGCAGAAAGCGCCTCTGGATCGATTTCACGCGGGACCGATGGATCGGAAAGAATGGCTTTAACTTCCGACGCAAAAAGCAAACGTGAGCCGTCCATGAAGTAGTAGAGAGGTTTCTTGCCAAACCGATCCCTCGCTAGCAGCAGCCTGCCTCGCCTCGCGTCCCACAGGGCGAATGCAAACATCCCGTTAAGATCTTTCAGTAAGCTTTCACCCTTTTCTTCATAGAGGTGGACCAGGACCTCTGTATCGGTTTCACTGCGAAATCGATGACCATTGCGGACCAGACTGTCGCGCAGTTCCAAGTAGTTGTAGATTTCGCCATTGAAAGAAACCCAAATCGTTCCATCTTCGTTCGTCATGGGCTGGCGACCGCGGGGTGATAAATCGATGATTTTCAGCCGCCGGTGGCCGAGGACGCAGTGGGGTGTAACGTGATAACCCTCCTCGTCCGGACCCCGGTGAGCGATCATGGACGCCATGCGACGGACGAGGGGCTCTTGGGTTACGCCACGGGCTTCCGCATCGAAAATGCCGCAGATTCCACACATCGGGTCAAATCCTCTAGTTAAGTGAACCGTTTCGGGGATACCAGCATCGCGAAACCGGAACTAACTGGCATTCCATCCTTCGACCGTCCGGCACGACGCGGTCCACTCTCTTAAGATCTAAAACTTTCCACGAGCATACTGTCCGCGCTTACCAGCGTTTCTAAAGTTAATTCGAAGTGTTGCGCGACTGAAGCCCAGCTGTGTTTCTGCACGACCAGATCTCGTGCCGCTCGGCCAAGTTCGTCACGTAGGCTGCGATCTGCCAAGAGCCTCACAACAGCATTTGCAAAGGCCTCGGGGGTGTCCGCGATCAGGATGTCTTGTTCCGACCGAACCGGCAACCCCTCTGCACCCACGGAAGTCGAAATTACGGCCTTCCCCATGGCCATCGCTTCAAAGATTTTGAGACGCGTGCCGCTGCCGACTCGCAACGGGACGACATAGACAGATCCACGCTGCACATAGGGCCGAATGTCTTCGACCGCCCCTGTAACCTCAACACCTGGGGTCATCGTGGCCAGCTTTAACAATCGCGCTGACGGGCGGCGCCCAACGACCAGGAGGGCAACGTTCGGTATGTGGAACCGAACGCGAGGCAGGATCTGTTCCACGAAGTAGCAGATACCGTCTTCGTTTGGCATATAGTCCATCGAGCCGGTGAAAACCAGAGTGTTGGGCTGTTCCTTCCCGGCTGCGGGCTGGAAGAAGTCCAAGTCCACACCGGTGGGAATCACCGTGATCTTGGCCGGTTCAATTGTCCGCGCGAAGAGGTCCCGGTCTGTGTCGGAAACTGTTAGGACATGGTCGGCAAGGTTCAGATAACGGCGCTCGGCGAGCGCTGTCGTGGAGTACTCGCGCCAGCAGATTGCCTTCCACAATGGATTACGCGCTACCGCACATTGACGCTTCCAAATAAGCGTTTCAACGTTGTGTGTGAACAGCACTTTTGGGATAGGAAATTGCCACGGGATCATCCCTGCCGCTGCAAGGAAATCGCATACGATTACATCGAATTTTTCCTTTTCGAGTAGGTGGCGAAGTCCCAGGGCCGCGTGCGAGCTGTGGTGCCTAACGAGCTGATCGGGCTGCCCGGAGAAAAATCCGCGGGCATAATGGGTAAGATGTCCGAAGCTCCTTGATCGGGGTACGCGCAAGGGATAACGAATCACGCGAGCGAAGACGCGGTCTAGTTCGGCGTGGATGTCGTCGCGATGCTCTGCATAGCAAGTGAAGAACGTGACATCGTGCCGGCGAGACAACTCCCGCAAGATATGATAACTGCGGATCTTACCACCTGTATCGAGCGGAACAAGACCCCCGACCTTAACCCAAAGAATCTTCAATGCTTTGTCCTTTTACCAGCAAATTCCTTCGTAGCGAAAAGCGCCATGCGGGCGCTCAGCGGGATGCAGGTTGACGAGGTCAATCACCGTTTGATCTTGACGGAGCAGATCGCTGAGCATCTGCGGACTCACGGCCTTGGTCCCGATCAACACCATCTCGACCGTCTTAACGACTTCTTCCACCGTTGAACATAGAAGTGACCCTATGTGGGGGATAACTTCTTCGATGTATTGGCGGTTGGATCCCACTAGCCGGCCGAGCGACACATCGCGATCCCATATACGAAGCTCGATCCCCTCGCCGATTAGGCGTTTGATCAGCTGTACCATCGGACTCTCTCGGAGGTCATCGGTACCAGTCTTAAAACTCAAGCCTAGGACACCGACTTTGCGGATGTTCGTCCGCAATACGGCCTCTGCTGCTCGCTCGATGTGGCGGACATTGCTGGGCAGGACTTGTTCGAGCAAAGGCAGGCACAGGTCGAGTTCTTTCGCGCGATAGATCAGCGCACGCAGGTCCTTCGGCAAGCAGGACCCACCGAAAGCAAAACCGGGAGACAGATAAGCAGGTGAGATGTTGAGCCTGACATCCGAGGTGAAAATCTCTGCCACCGTCGGCGTACTAACGCCAAGGCTCTTACATAGTGTTCCCAGTTCATTGGCAAAGCCCACTTTCACGGCGTGAAACGCATTGCACGCATACTTAACCATTTCGGCAGCAGCCAAAGGAGTTTCGAATACTCGGCCAGGCAAGCCATCGTAGAGATCGCGCAATGCTGCCGAATGACAAGGTTTTGCGGCACCGAGTACAGTGAAGGGCGGTTCGAAAAAATCAGCCACCGCCGTTCCTTCCCTGATGAATTCCGGGTTAAAGCATACGGCGAAATCGGCGCCGGCACGCTTTCCACTCACTTCTTCTAGAATCGGGATGACCACGGATTCCGTCGTCCCTGGAAGAACGGTGCTTCGTAGCACGACCCAATGAAATTCAGTCTTTCCGCGCAGCGCTTCGCCAATTTCGCGGCATACGCGCTCGATATGGCTCAGGTCGAGCTTGCCATTGCGCTGGCTCGGCGTACCCACGCAAATCAGAGAAATCTCCGACTGAAGAACGGCTGAAACAGTATCAGTGGTAGCGTGCAGCCGGCAGGCTTTACGCCCAGAAGCCACGAGGTCCTGCAGGCCCGGCTCAACTATTGGACTGTGACCTGACTCAAGAATCTCGACCTTCTCGGGGTTTATGTCCACGCCGAGCACCCGGTGACCTCTGTGGGCCAAACAAGCGGCTGTCACCGAGCCTACGTATCCGAGTCCGAATATGCTCACTTTTCTATTCATTGGTTTGCGGGTTTCAACAGAAGTTTCCTGCAGCTACTGCGGAAGAGCCATTGCTCGTTGACTCCTGAGCAAAATTGCGTCAAGTCTGATTTTGGCCGAGTCTCGCATCATTCGGTATCGCACAACCGGTTCAGTCGAAGGAAAATTGGACACGGCAGGGCCACAAAAAGCCTCTTGGTCACTCGGTCGCAATGCTTGGGCATAGCAATCGCGAATGTCCGATCGTCATGCATTCAGCCGAAATGCCAAGACATGTCCGATTCTGCCGTATGTGCATACGCTTCGTTGTTAAGAGGCGATTGGCTCACCGAATTGGAATACTTGGAATGCGAAACAGTGTTTTTCGCGATCGAGAACAGTGCCGTGGTGTATGCAACTAAGAGGTAAGGGAAAAACTGGAAGCCCACACTATCGAACACAGAGCCTACCGCGTATCCAACCAAGCTGGCGTGGAGAACCCCGGCCAGTAGGCTCGACTCCGTACGTCTGGACGCCAGTCGGTTGGTCGTTCTCACGTTTGTGAAGCCATGCCACAGAATCAACGCATACAAGACCAACGCCGGCAGGCCTCCTTCCGAGCTCAGTTGGGTGTAGGTGTTGTGCGTTTCATGCCAGGCACCCGACAGTTGCTCGAAGTTTCCTGGACCTACACCGAATAGCGGATGTTCGGCCGTGATGTTGATACTGCGCCAGAACAGCATCTGGCGCTGCTGAGCGGAATCGTAAGCTGAGGCAGTATCATCCTTCTGATTAAATGTCCCGTTGAGTCGCTTGCTTACCATGTCTCCCGCAGATAGCAAAAGGATCACGCCAGCTAACGGTACGAGCACAAAAAAATAGCGCCGGCGCTCGCGAATGGCGAAGTGCCAAACGCACACGACAGCGGTGCTCATGAGAGCAATGAATCCTCCCCTCGATCCCGTCAGGAACACCACATAAGCCATTGTAAGTATGGCTAGCGCCCAAACAGCTCTCCAAAGCCTATTCCTAGTCAGGAACAGCAGCGCGAGGCACATAGGAATTGAAATAACTATTGCAATTGCCAGATCGTTGGGATTGGAGTAGTTCCCACCAAGCATCCCTTCCAATCGCCCACCGAGCGCACGCCCTTTCAGGACAGTAACTGCGGAGATCATCGCAACTGACGCGGCCTGGATGGCGATCAGCAGGCGCAATCGTTTTGACGTGTTTACTGCCACAGTCATTACGATCACAACGATTAGGACCTTTGCAAAATCAAGTGTTAGTTGGACCGCCCCACCACGCCACACTGGAGACAGCACCGAGGCAAGAAACAATTGTGCAACAAGAAACGCCAGGTAAAAAACCTCTCGAGGTAAATGCTGACGGATGTGTCGAAGAGAAAAGACCAAAGCGAGCACAGCCAGAATGCCAGTGATTTTTGCCAGAGGAACATTCGACAGACCGGGGACCCAGTCCTCAGGCCGAGCACAGTAAATAGCCATGAATAGGACCAAAGCGACGTATGCCCCAATGAGCGGTTTCCGCCGCGAAGTATAGCGTTGCGCCGAAACCCAGTCCGTGGGTTTCCCGTCTATTACATTGCCCGGATCGTTCTCACTTGAGATCGTTATCGCGCCCATAATGACTTTCTACCCGTAAGGAAGTAAAAGAGTGCTACGGCGGCCGCAGTATTCAACAGGATAAATGCGAGCGAAATATTCGACAACCGGGACAGAACACCGGCCTTGGCATGTAGTGCAGTCGAAGCTGCAAGCGTATAGAGAACAATTTGAAAGCCCAGAGCAAGTTCATACATGTCCTGCCGAATCCAGAACGTCGAAACGAGGGCGCCCACAAGGGCAAATGGCACTAAGAGACGAAGCAGTTTGTGACAAACGAATTGAAGCCGGAGCGGATTGGCGCTTGTTAGAACCCAGGGAGCCAACTGCAATAATTGATAGTTGCCGGCCAGGGTTCTTACTTTCCGGCGGAATTCCTGTTCAGGCCGAGGCGTGAAATCATCCCAAGCCACAGCATCTGGATCGAAAACAACTCGGCGGCCTTGCCGCGCAACTTGGAGCGGAATGTATACATCGTCCAGTATCGTTCCAATGGGAAGTGGCAAGAGCAGATCTTTTCGAACCGCATAAAAGGCCCCCGTTGCTCCAACTGTCGATCCGGCAATTCCCTCCCAGTTTCGAATGTTTTTTTCCAATCGCCAGTACAAGCCTACACCGTCGGAGAATGGAGCGGAGTGTTTCTCACCGAGGATGAGCGCGCCGCTCGCACAGCCAACTGAAGGGTCCGCAAAATTCGCGATCAGATTATTCAGACCGTCGAGCGCAATGGTCTGCCGCGCATCGGTAAAACAAATAATTTCACCATGTGCTTCAGCTATCCCATGGTTCAATGCGTTCGCTTTACCCAGATGTTTTAGCAGAATCACTGCTCGACCGGTGCAATTCCGCCACTCGCCGAGGATCTTGTTGGTCCGATCCGTTGAACCGTCGGAAACGACGATAACTTCGAGGCGATCGGCTGGATACTCCAATGCGGCCAGATTATCCAACTTGCGCGGCAGGCCCTTTTCTTCATTGTGAACTGCCAAAACGATCGTCACCTTGGGAAATATGCGCGCTCGCCGGACTGGCCGAGGCCGGAACCGAGCCCGAAGATACAGGCAGAGCGGGTAACCTGCGTAGGCAAAGAAGATCAAGGACAAGCACAACCAGAATACGAGCTTCACTTTGCGCCCCGTCCCAGCAATATGATCTTGATGGTCTGGAAAAAGATGAGCAAATCGAGCCCTGCGGACATGTTCTTGATGTAGAACAGGTCATAGCGAAGCTTTTCCTTGGCGTCCTCGATTGAACTTCCGTATTTATACCGAACCTGAGCCCACCCGGTAATCCCAGGGCGTATGGTATGCCGCAAATTGTAGTAAGGAATCTCTTTATCGAGCGTATTCACGAACTCAGGCCGTTCAGGCCGCGGGCCCACCAAGCTCATGTCTCCCCTTAACACGTTCCACAACTGTGGAATTTCATCCATGCGCGTTATCCGGAGAAATCTTCCAACTCTTGTTATGCGTGGGTCTTCGTCCGCGGCCCAGGTTGGTCCGGTATCTGCCTCTGCGTCGGCTCGCATCGAGCGGAACTTATAGCAATTGTAAACAGCGCCATCACGCCCAACACGCTTCTGGCGGTACAAAACCGGTCCCGTTGACGTCAGCTTGATTGCCAAGATAATGAAGGGAAGTAGGGGCAAGGTCAGTAACAGACCGACAATCGAAACCACAATGGATGCGCTTCTCTTGTAAGCTAAATAAAATCGAGAAGCATGACAGCCTGGCGAAAAAAGTAACCAACCCAGTCGAACGGATTCGATTGGAACTTTTCCCGTGATTGCCTCATAAACTTCAACTCCATCTTGGACTTGTAATCCACGGCACTTAAGCGAAAGCAGGGCGTCAACGGGAAGCTTGCCACGTCGGTCTCCCATGGCTACGACGATGCGGGTCGCACGAAAATGCTTGATCGTGCTCGAAAGGCAATCGCTCGCATCCGTCATGGGGGGATCGCCCAGAGATTCACCGGGTTGGTGACTCCCGTGATGGTTTCCATTGTTACCTGGCAGAACGCGACCGACAACCCGAAGCCCTAGCTCAGGACGAGATTCAAATTCAGTTTCGAGAAGTTCAGCGAGCGGACCTTCACCGAAAATGAGGGCTCGTTCGGCAAACTCCGGCACGCTATTAACCTTCGAAAACAGCCCGCGCCAGAAAAACAGCAGCATCGAAGCGAATATGAGGCCTATAACAAAAATCCCCCTGCCCAACTCTAGGGGCGGATAGAGAAAGTAAAGCAGGACCGATAAACTGTACACGCTGCCCAGCGCCTGAATTAGGCGAATAGAAGCTTCACGTCGATTGCTTAAAACAGAAGTGTCGTAGAGGTCGAAGTAATGCATGCAAATAACGATACCTACCGACATAACTAGAATCTTTAGGGACCCGTGTTGAGAGTTAAATACGCGCCCTGCATCGCCTGCACCCAAACGCGCAAGCGTGGCTGTAAGGAAGGCAAGAAAGACCAGGCACGCTTCTGAAACCCCCAGGAAGAGGGTTCGCCTCGGGAAATAGGTGTGTAGCAGTCGAATCATGGAATACACTCGGGATTACGCATCTGGTGTTGGTGGTTCTTCACTTGCACGAGAGCGCCGTTATAATCTATCGGCAACTTGGCATAGTCGAATGTGTTACCTAGTGGATTACTACAAGCGACCAGAAGGTGGTGTCAATGATTGGCAGCACCGGCGTGGAATTCACTACAACCCACTCAGCGTAGAAAAGGATAGTCTCAGTCTGAAGCCATTTGTCAGTGATTTGGCAGCATGCGATAGGAAAAAAGAACAACGAGAGTAGACAAGTTCTCACGGCGGGTGTTGTCTTTAATGAAACTCATTCTTTTGCAATCGCGATTTCTTGGTTGTAGGGAAACCCACCCGACAATGGACGGACTCCCATGACACGGGCGGAGCCGGCAGCGGCCCCCAATGCCAACTGTTTTGTGATGGAATTGTCGCAAAACCACTCCCAAGTGCGCCTCAAACCTTCCTCGAATCCGACCCGCGGGATGTAACCAAGTTTTGCCCGGGCCTCCGAAATGTCAGCTTGAGAGTGAAGGATATCACCATCGCGCGGCGGAGCATATTTGGCGTTCCCTGAACGGCCGGTAATTGTGCCAAGCATCCGAAGCGTCTGATTCAATGTGTATCGGTTGCCGGTACCGATATTGAACGCAAGGCCAGCGACATTTTGTGCAGTACAGGCCAGCAGGTTCGCCTGAACTGCATTCGCAACAAAGGTGAAATCGCGAGACTGCTGCCCATCCCCATAAATGGTGGGTTCTCTGCCCTCTAAGAGCGCTGCATTGAATCGCGACAGAACGCCCGAATAGGGTGAGTCGGGATCCTGCCGTGGCCCAAAGATGTTGAAGTATCGGAGCGCTACGAACTCTAATCCATAAATGCGGTGAAATAACCTTCCGTAGACCTCCCCCATCAGCTTCGTCACGCCGTAAGGAGAAATCGGCGCTGGCGTCATACTCTCGCGTTTTGGCAGAGTGGGAGTTTCACCATATACCGAGGACGACGCTGAAAACACAACTCGCCTTACCTTTGCATCGCGCGCCGCCAAGAGAACATTGAGAGTCCCGTCGACGTTAACGTAGTTCGTTTCGACCGGCTCCTTCATCGAGCGTGGCACCGAGGTTCGCGCGGCGAGGTGCAGGAGGTAGTCAACTCCCAGGCACGCCGCGCGAACCTTCTCCGGCTCCGTAATGCTGCCGTGAATGAACTCAATGTGGTCTCTCACTCCAGCGAGATTTGATTCTTTGCCAGTCGAAAGATTGTCTAATACAACAACCTTATGACCGCATCGAACCAATTCTTGAACAGTGTTGGAACCGATAAATCCTGCACCACCCGTAACTAGATACCGCATTGCGTCACACCTCGCTATCCACTTAATGTGGACCGCTGCTTCGATTTCCGAGCTGACTGGCAAGTCTAAGCCGAGCTCCGAGCGGGGACCGTCAGAGTCGTACTGTGCGACCATAGCCGCATGGTGTTTAACAGAGAGAGTTATTTACGACTCGCGCGAAGCCGTCGAGAAAGAAGAACAGCCCCCCCAATGACTATGGCAGCCCCGAACGATAGTAATGTGGACGGCTCCGGAGTGGGAGCCGGGGCACCGCCCTTACGTTCATGGCCCTTGTCCCGGTCATGGTCCTTGTCCCAATCATGGTCCTTGTTCCAATCATGGTCTTTGTCTTTGTCATCGCCGTCATGCCCCCACAAGACGGATGCGCTGGACCAGATCGTCGGGAGCAACGACACCGAAACATTTGGGCCCAAATCCGCTGACTGCACATCGTCGACAGCCGCAATCCGTCGCAACATCTTAGAAAGGGCATGTTCTGCTAAATTGGGTGTCGATAACGCGAACACACCGATTTCTGCGGATTGTGTGCCCACAACAGCAGCAGAAGTGTCTCGAACTCGTGCTGATGCAGTGCCCGCGCCTATCAGCGCGGCCATACCCAAGAAACATGCACTTAGGGGGATTGGTTTAAACATGATGTTCTCCTTAGTTAGCGATCGTCTTTTGAATCTGCAACGGATGATGCAGCTTTCACTCTAAAAATATGGGTTTGGCACGAAGTGTCGATTGAATCCTTCAGTCCCACTTCCGGACGCGTGGGTTAGTTTCCCGGGAGCCGCAATACGCCAGAGTCCTGCTTTCTGTGCGGAACGAACGAAAGGAATTAAGTAATGCTGGTTCTAAGACAAGAACTGTCTCCGTGGGATAATCGTCGTCGAATACAAGTCCACCGAAGCAGATTAAGAGCCCAGTTCCGTCGGTTACTCCATCAGTAGTGCAGCGACTTGCGGATAGATATGGCCGGCGAAATCTTTCGCACGTGCTCGCGCGTTCTCTTCTCCGTCGGCTGCCGTGGTCCAAATGCGTACCATTGTTCCGTCGGTGGTTCTGTGCCTCAAACCGTCGACAACCAGCCAATACTTTGCCCAATATTCGCTCGCAATAATGCGTCGGCGAGTTTGATACCAATAAAGAACCATGGCTCGGCTCGTGCCCTGCTCCACCAAGTATTCGTTTACAAGCACGAGACGGCCCTCTTTGGAGCTAATCTGAATCTGCTCTGAATGCACCGGTTCCCATCCGCTGCCCGGAAGGCAGTTCTTGGGAGAATGGATCCTGTCACCGGAACGTTGATCTTTGTAGTAGCCAATGTAGAGTTCTATCGGAGGCATGCCCCCGGAATACACTCGATTGATGTAATCGTCCGCTCCAATTGCTTGCACGACCTCAGCCTCGTACGGAATATCATCACTGTGCCACGAGGCGATAGAGGCTGGGAATTCATCTAACGGCCGATGCGCTCCGGCGATGTTCGGCGGTGGAATGCTATGCGTCGCAAAGATTCCTCCTACAAGAACCACTGCCACAACGAAGGGTCGTAGACACAGCATCAACGTGCCGGACCTGGAATCGGCCGGCTAATGAAGCGCCGGAGCAGGCTATGGATCAGCAGAATTGAAAGGAAAGCCAGCACAAAGACAGCTAACCCAAGCACTACATGGACCAGGCCGGAATCCACTTCTGGCCCGTAGACAAAACTCAGGACTCCCGTCGCGACCAAGCGGAGACTGTTACTCAAGATCACAACTGGAATGGTTAAGGCAACCATCAAGCAGCGTCTCCACGTACTGTTCTCGGCCAAGTATCCATAAGCGACCACGGCGGCCAACAGAGAAAGCAGAGATCGGACTCCGCTGCAGGCCTCAACCACCTCAAGAGTGGCGTTGGGGAGAATGAGCAGGTTTCCTTCTCGCACGGTGTGGACACCAAGCATGACTAGGCCATGCGCCCCAAGACGCGAAGCCCACAACTGCATTGGAAATGTCAGCTGGTAGTACACCAGTGCAGGCAGCGGAATCATAAAGATCAAATAGCCGAGCGGAAAGGCGATCGACCGCAGCATCTGCCAGCCCGCCAGGAACAGGATGATTCCGGAAATCAGAACCAGCAGGGAGCTTCTTGTGGTGAATAGCTCAGCGCCTAGCATTCCAAGAATGAGTAGCCCGAGGGCCAACAACATGATCGGCAACCCAAAGTCGCTTTCTCGAACGGGCGCTGAGAGCCACTTAGTACGTTCGCGCCATAAAACGTATCCCGCGAATATCGGCACCAACATACCGTGGCCATAGTTCGGATCATCCCACCACTGCCGGGCCATCGAGCTGAGTACCGGCGCATACAAAAGCACCACCAAACCGCCCAGCAAGAGCAGGGGGAGTAATGCGCTTCTCCTTGACTCGCTCGAAAAGAATCTTTCATCTAGAATATTGGCAGTGGGTTCAGAACGCATAGTGTTGTCACGCGAAGCTCGATGCCTGATCCTGGCCTAGTCCCAATCCATGGTCGATGCGGGCCAACGTCTGCTTCCGCACATCAGCTGCGTATCGGGCCTCGGGTGGCGGGTTAGGAGTTATAGGGTCATGATCTTTCCCGGACACTCTGAATAGTTCGGTCAATTTCTTGGTGGACGACCACTTCAATGAGTGTGACCAAAGTTAAGATTGCTCAGTTCCGCAGCTTGGGCAGGTGGCATGTCTTGCGCGCGAAATTACCGTGCGGTCCTCGCAGAACACAGCCTCTGCGAGATGGATCGTCTCAATGTGTGCGTTGCCCATAGTCATGCCCGAATCTGCCTCGCGAATCGGGTCGCACGCCAGCGTGCCAGAACTCGGTCGAAGCACGCATGCGAGACGCAAATCAACGCCCGCGCCTAGCTCATCTTGTCGACCCGTCCTGGGGCGGGCTTGCTGGCGGCGTAATATTGGTTATCGTAAATTGCTTGGTCTGATTCCAATGCCTCGTTCAGTACCACGCCGAGCAACTTGGGGTGATCGAGAGCTTGTAGGCCTTTCTTGAGGGCTTTGACCGGCGTCACGCCTTCCCGAACAACCAGCAGTGTGCCATCCACTAATTTCGACCATAGGTTAACGTCAACGATGGGATGCATCGGGGTCGAATCCACTACGATCCACTCAAACTGGCCTGCCAACTGTGTGAAGGTTCTTTCAAATCGCGCCGAACGCAAGACGTCCGACGGTCGATCGGAAGGCTCCCCAGCAGCAAGAAACCACAATGGCATGTCATCCAGCTTGTGAATGAACGACGCGAGCTCCCGGTCTCGGCTGGACCACCAGTGACTCAGGCCGCACAATTCAGTTAAGCCGAGCAGTGCTGCCAAGGTCGGCCTTCGCAGATCTCCTTCAATCAGCAGAGTCTTAGAGCCAGAATATTTGGCGAGCGTCACCGCCACGTTCGCGGCCACCAGAGTCTTGCCCTCATTGATCACGCTACTTGTGACTTGGAAGGACTGTAACTCCTGCGTCTTGTGCAGATGGTCCAAGCGCGTGACAAGGGCGCGAAATTTCTCTGCACCCAAAGTATTGGGATCGGTCAGGGCGACTAAACGGGACTCGGGCGAAGCCTTCACCAGAACCGAACGTGCCTCTACCGTCTCGATTGGCTTGTTTTGGGCTTCGTTCAACAGCCTTTCCGGCGCGTATTGGCGCCGATCG
>JBEKCU010000073.1:0-15773 GCA_050014735.1 Candidatus Acidiferrales bacterium
AAGTGCCTCGCGGACCGGCTCAAAGCTTTCCGGTGGAGTCAGCACTTCCCAGGCCTCGCCATCGTCGCGCAGGTCTTCCGCGCCTGCGTCGAGCACGATGGAAAGCATCTTGTCTTCGTCGGCCTGCTCTTTCGAAACCACGATATCGCCCTTGCGATGGAACATCCAGCCCACCGCGCCGTTTTCCGCCATGTTGCCGCCATGCTTGTTCATCATGTGGCGGATTTCACTTACCACGCGATTGCGGTTCGTGGTGACTACCTGAATGATCATGCCCACACCGCCAGGTCCGTAGCCCTCGAAATTCACTTCGTCATATTGCTCGCCTTCGAGCGTCCCGGTACCGCGTGCCAGGGCGCGCTCGATGTTTTCATTCGGCATGTTCTCATTCTTCGCGGCCAGGATCGCCGTGCGAAGTCGCGGATTGGAATCCGGGTCGCCGCCGCCCACACGTGCGGCAATCGTGATTTCGCGAATCAGTTTGGTGAAGATGCGGCCGCGCTTGGCATCGGTAGCCGCTTTCTTATGTTTAATCGTGGCCCATTTAGAGTGCCCAGACATGAAATCGCCTCTTAGGAAACAAGTTGGGGGACTGATCCCGCTTATTGCCGGGATAGTTTAGCATAGGCCTAAGCGAATCAAAACAAAGAGTGAGGAAGATCGCCGGCAACTCGGTCCCGATAATAGCAGGCCTAGTCTCAGGTACCTTAGTACTCTCTCCCTATTACCTCGGAGCCATTGTCCCCCCGCTCGCACACTTCTAATCTGCCAGTATTTCTAATTTGCGGCGGAAAGCGAAATCGCGTTAATCAAGCGGCCCGATAGGAAAGTGGCGCACGAGATCACCGGACTGGACTTTGAAGTATTCGAAGTCTCAGAGCAAATTCGGGTACATCGAGCTAGATTTCCAAAGGGCTATGCGGCGTGCTTCCGAGCACAACGCGATACCGGGAGATAACGAAATCCATGGCCGTACCACCCATTCTCGACAAGCATTCCAAGGCCAAGACTCCCCGGCGCTTTGCACGGCAACGAATTGAAACCTTGGTTTACGTCGATCTAAGTTCTGAAAATGGAGGCTTTCCGCTCGACATCAGCGAAGACGGAATGGCTTTTCAAGGGATTCTACCACTCAAGAAAGACCAGATCATTTGCGTCGCGTTCAAGTTGCCCGGCATCGACGGCTCCATCACCGCCACTGCAAGAATCGCGTGGTTGAATAATTCGCAAAAGGGAGGCGCACTACAGTTCATCGATTTTCCCCAGGACTCGCGGATCCTGCTTGGGAACTGGCTCTCCATGCGGAGGCAGGCCGGCAATCCGAAAGAGAACCGAACGGTTGCGGCCTCGGGCGCCTTGAAGAAAGACTTACCGCCAGCTCCCGGCGTTTCATCGCGGGCCGATCACACCAAGTCCTCGGTAAAAACCAGTCCGGTTGTTGCCGCGCCGTCTCCAATTCCTGCGTTGCCCTCGAACCAGGTAGCTCAAGCCAAGAAACCGAAGGTTATTCCAAAATTCGAGCCATACGTCCAAAGCAGTGGCGTAAAGAAGCGTTTCCAGGTCACAGCAGTCGCGTTTGTTCTAAGTATTTTGATGCTTATTGCTACTATTAACCTGTGGCAGTTCCGCCTAATTCTGTTTCCTCATCGAATGAGCAATCATCCAGCGCAGCCAGCGGTTCTAACCGTTCCTGAGCTCGAGACTCCGCTCCCCCTGGCAAAACTCAGTGCCATTGAATCGTTAAGCGACCGACCGTCTGTCGCTGCAACCGCAAATGCGGACGAACGGGAAGTTCGCACGGCGCCGGCTCCGCCGAGCGTAACGACGAGCGTCCCGAGCCGCCCTGTGGCAACTGCGCGCCCACGACCGCCGCAAATCAAGACTGGGAAACTCTCGAATGTCCATGCTCCACGCGCTCAGGACACACGTCCACCAGACGCCGCAGTCGCGCCTGCTTCAAGCGGGCGGCCCATTACGGTAGCGCCGAGCCCGATCTTGGCAAGCGCGAGTGAACTTCCGGCCGAACCCGCCGGAGGAAAGAATTCATCACCCGCGGTCAGCCTCCCACAGGAATCTGTGATCGCCGCCGGATCGATTGAAATTAGGTCCGATCCTCATCCTTCGGTTCGCATGACACCGGAATTGGAGTGGCGAGCGTCGTGGCCAGGGATCAATCCTACGTATGGCCGTCTTATCTCCAGCGTCGAACCGCAATATCCGAAGGATGCACTACGGCAGCGAATCGCTGGGGCCGTGCGATTGCATGTCGTAATTGGCCGGTCTGGGGCCGTTGAAAAAGTCGAGCCAACGGGAGGACCCGCGCCTCTTTCGGAAGCCGCTATTCGCGCGGTCCAACAATGGCACTTCGAGCCAACACTTCTCGCGGGCCAGCCGATAGAAACTGAACAGAACATCACGATCGTATTTCGGATCGCGAACCCGAACGCCACCGGGAATTAAGACTATGACGGCGTGAATCTAGATCACACCCATAGCGCGTGAAAGTTGCTCAGCTTCTCCGATCAAGGATCCCAGGCTCACGGTGATGCCGTCATTCCAGAAAGCCTCGTTCCTTGCGTCGAGATCGAACGGCGCGAGTAGTTCCACAACGTCCTTGGTCGCGCCGGAACGCAGCAAATCGAGATACAGCGGCTCGAACTTCGCTCCCAGGCGCTGGCGCTGCGCGAATAGGCTTTGCGTCAGGAGTTCACCAAAGGCATAGCCATAGACGTAAAACGGGCTGTGAAAATGCGGGATATAGGACCACAGATGTTCGCAATTTTCGTATGTAAAGATTTCACCTTCGCCGCCGTACAGTTCCTGCGCGGTATTCAGCCAGATGGCATCGAGTTCTTCGACCGATCGTTTCTTCGCCTCGGTCCACGTCGTGTAGGACTCGTCCATGCCGTGAAGGCGCCGCTCGAAATTGGAAAATCCGATCTGACGGACCACGGTGTTGATGGTGCTATCGATCTTCGACATGATCAGCGCCAGAAGCGACTTCTTATCTCCCGAACGCACGAGGCGTTCCTTCAGGAACGTAAACGTCGTCATCTCACCGAACACGGATGCCGTTTCACAATAAGCAATCGGGGCGTGGAACATCAATGGGCCTTGCGCTTCGCCGGCAAGTATACCGTGCACCCCGTGACCGAGTTCGTGAGCGAGAGTCATCACATCCCTGTTTGACCCGAGATAATTCATCAGCGTGTAAGACACTGCTTTTCCGCCCGGCAGCACGTGGGAGGAATTGAAAGCGCCGCTGCGTTTTTCTTTCATCACAGGCGCGTCAATGCGGCGATCCGCGAAGAACGTCTTCACAAGAGCCGTCAGCGTGGGGCTGAAACTCTCGTAAGAAGCGCTGACGATGTCCGCTGCCTCGTCGAATGGAATCTCCGTCATATCGGCGAACGGCATGGGCGCGTTGCGATCACTCCAGCGAAGAAGCGGAAGACCCAGGTGGCGAGCCTTCAGTTTGTAATAGCGCCGCGTCAGCGAACCGCCCAGCGCGGTGACGGCGTTGTGGAGAACATCGACCACGGAGTCCGGAATTCGATTGGCCTTATTGCGAAAATCCATTGGGTGCGCATAGCCGCGTTCCTTATCCTCCACGGCTTTCGATCCCGCAACCATGTAGAGTGTCTGAGCGGAATATTTCGCAAAAGGGCCGGCGAGGCCATCGTTCACGGTTTTCATGGCTTCCGCTCGCTCGACAGCATCCTTGGATTCAGTAATCAGATGAAGCATCTCGGTAAGATTCTTCGGCTCGCCGCGAAACTCAAAACCAAGATCCGCTTCCACCTCATCGAAAAACTCGCCCCAGGAACTGGAATCAAACGGCGAACGTTTCGTCAGAGCAGACTCGACTGGCTCGCTCAAAAAGTGCCACTTGAAAACGCGCAGGTGCTCGATCCACGGGCGATGTTTGGAGACGAGCGGATCGCGTTCATACCATCGATTCAGCGTATCGTCGCCGATCTGAACGATTTCCAATTCAAGGAAAGTGAGGTATTCGCCTCGCACCGCGCTCAATTCACGCTGAAAGCTTGCGTGCTTGGCTTTTATGGCCGCGCTCGTCAAGTCGGTGCTCTCACACAAGAAGAGATACGAAGATATCTTTCCGCTGAGCATTTCGATTTCCGAATAATCGTTGATCGCCGGGCCGAGTTGCTCCGACAGGTTGCCTTTATAAGTGGCGGCGAAGCGCTTCGCCATTGCCGTAAGGGCGCGAAGGTCGGCGTCCAGCAACGGATCGGTAATGTCCGAATACAGGATGCTGAGGTCCCATCGAACTTGCTGGGTGCTTTCCATTGTGGTTGCCATGATGAACCTGTGTCTCCTGAAATGAGAGCGCGGGATGCCCGTAGAGGCTCGCGCTCGTTCACGGATAGTTTAACCCGGCAAGGCTTCCAGAATGAATTACCCTTGTGGCTGAACTTTCGTGGTTCCATGAGGCCAGTGCGGTTTGAATTCCGAATCGTTTATTCGCACATTCCGCGAGACGTTCTTGTAGCGGATGGTAAAATAATCACCCGAGCCCGTCTCAAAAAATTGCTGCTGCGCGGGAAGCCACGTGGATTCGTCCAGCCAAAGGTGGATTTTCGATAGCTGCTTCTTCACTTCATCGGTTTTCGGCAGGAGCTCGAGCAAAACGACCTTGCGGCCATCGAGCGTATCTTCGCCCTGCAGCGTGATTGAGTAACTTTCCTTGAGCGATTTCCCCGAAGTCCCAAAGCCCAACAAGAGAAACTGGTCCACGACGGATTTCCGTTTCCCGAGGTTATATTCCTCGACGCGGTGAATCTTCGGGTTATAGATGTAAAAATTGTCGCCGTCGCGCAGTATCGTCCTCGGGTCCGGCTGGGTCAACTCGATGCGCATCTTGTCGTCGCTTCGGACCACGATTTTGCCGGATTCAGTGGACTTGTCGTTCACAACGACGGTTACCTTGGTTCGCTCCAAATCCGCCGTGAGGCTGTGAAAGTCCGCCGCTTGTGTGTCCATTTGCTTGAGGAGATTGTCGAGCGTCAAAGTGTTCTGGGGAGAGACAGCAGCGCCGGCGCTTAGAATTAAGACGAGTGCGCATCCAACCGCCGCACACGCCACGCCGGACAAATTTCGGAAAATTCCTGACACCCTCATCCGCGCAACATCCCCCAGTTTCCCACGCCGCTGATTACAGGTCGTTGATTCACACAAACGCGTCGCAAAAAATCGTAAAGCAATCGTACCATATTGGTTAAGATGCGAACTTTTCTTCCAGGGTTACGAATATTGCCGGTCTTAATAATGTCCCTCCGACATGCGCGATCATGGTAGAGGCGAACTGGCTCTGTTGATATCCTTTGAGATATCACTACTTTTTCTTTGCGGCGGCGTCATCGCTGTAGCCCGTCTCTTCAGAGGCGAGGCTTCTCCGTCGGATCATGCAATAAATCCCCGCGTCTGAAGACGCGGGCCACAGCAATCGACGTTCGTAAATTAGGATGCCAACAGAGCCAAGGAATCTCGTAAATCCTCTTTGTGGGTCGCGGCTTCAGCCGCGACATTCAGGGGCCTAAATAAAGAAGGGCTTTCGCCCCTGACGGCTTATCGAAATCAGATAACCAATCATTCGTGAAATGGCTAATACTTGAATCAAGTTGCCGGAAACGAACGCGCCCAACAACTGTCTCCCCATTTAAGTCTTCGGTCATGCTCTAATTTCTTCGGCAACCCTTCGCGCCATGTCCACCACCACACCGATATTGGAGACGCTTCCCCTGCCGGTGTCCGGCAAAAGCCGCGGCAAATACTCACTGCTGATTTCATCGTTGCTGTTTCTCAATTTCTTCTATTTTCTCGCTTCGAGCGGGCGCGTGCGCACGATGGATGAAGTCTCGGCCGCTTTCCAAGCGGAAAGCCTCGCGAAAACTGGCACGACCGCGATTCCTCAGGCCGTCAACGCAAAATTGTTTTATGGCACGATCGACCGATTCGGCCGCCCCGAATCGCCGTATCCACCGGGACAAGCCTTCGCCATGCTTCCTTCGTACGCCGCTGGTCAATTGGTGGCGCGGCACCTTCCGGGAGTTGCAAGTGGCGCGCGCGACGTTGTCAGCGATTTCTTTTTGACCGGCGAGAGCGCATTTTTCGCCGCACTGGCCGTTGCTCTCGCGCTCAAGATTTTCCTGCAGCTCGGAATTTCTCTTAAGACGTCGCTCGCTTCGGCCACGATTTTCGCACTGGCTACGCCCTTGGCAGCATATTCCGGCTGGCTTTTTTCCGAGCCCCTTGCGGCGGCACTCCTTTTGGGCGCCGCAGCGGTGCTGTTTGCCGAGCCACAGGGAATACCGATACCCTTGTGGCGAGCGCTCGGCGCCGGAGCGCTTCTGGGCGCTGCGGTTTGGGTTAGGCCGACGCACTTTATTGCTGTGCCGGTATTTCTTGCGGCCGCATTGGTGCGCGACCGCGAGAAGCGTTGGAATGCCGCAGTTGCGCTCGCGGCAGCGGCCGGAATCGGCGTCGCGCTGCTGCTATGGCGAAACGCGTATCTTTACGGCAGCGTGTTCGAGTTCGGGTATCCATCCGCGGCAGAGGGGGGCAAGGCCCTCAACACCTTCGAAACTCCATTGGCTACAGGCTTGCTTGGATTTTTGCTCTCTCCGGGGAAGTCGATCCTTCTGTTTTGCCCTCCGGCCTTATTGGCACTGGCGGGATTGGCGCGCCTTTGGCGGTACGATCGCGGTCTGGCGGTAGTGGCCGCAGCGACGCCCGTAGTCTACCTGCTGTTTTTCGCAACATACACACAGTGGGAGGGCGGATATTGTTATGGGCCGCGCTACCTGGTGCCGGCGCTCGCCCTGCTCTGTTTAGGTATTGGCCCGGCGCTTGAAAATGCATCGCTAAATGTGCGACGCCTGGCAATCGCAGTATTTACCGCGGGATTATTCGTGCAAGCAATCGGTACGACAACGAGTTTTCTGGAAGCCGATGTTGCCGGCGGCTATTACGACGCGATGTACAACTACCGAATGAATTTCTCGCCAATCCCAATGCACATTCATCTTCTGTTGCACTATGCGACTTCCGAATCCGCACCCATCGGCCGAGGCTTCGATAAATGGTGGATTTTTCTGTCCAAGGCTGGCGTTTCAGGCGGCGCCATCTCGATACTTGCGGGAGTGTTGCTGGCAGGCTTGGTTGCGTCCGGGTGGCTTTTAGTGGCACACGCTTTTCATCCAGAGGCGAGCCGAAAGACAGCCTGTGTTCTTTTGACTTCCGACAATCCCAGCAAAAATCAAAATCTGGCAGGCTGAAGCCTGTCCCGCCCAAGACGTTCCCTAGCTATGCGAATCCACCTGCTGTCGCAAATCGGAAATAAACTCCGCGAGCGGGCGCGGCCCCAAGTCGCCTTTGCTCTGGTGCCGCACCGAAACCGTGCCCGCCTCGGCTTCCTTGGCGCCGACAATCAGCATGTAGGGAATCTTCTGCATCTGCGCATCACGAATCTTCGCTTGTAACTTTTCATTGCGATCGTCCAGATGCACGCGGAAGCCGGCGGTGCGCAACTCCTTGGTTACATTGCCTGCGTAGACCGAGAATTTTTCGCTGAGCGGCAGCACTTCCGCTTGCACGGGCGCAAGCCATACGGGAAACGCGCCGGCATAGTGCTCGATCAAAATGCCGAAGAAGCGTTCGACCGATCCCCACAACGCGCGATGCACCATGAGCGGCTGATGCCGGTTGCCGTCCTCACCCACATATTCCAGACCGAAACGCCCCGGCAAATTGAAATCGAATTGCACGGTCGTGAGCTGCCACGGACGGCCGATCGCGTCGATCAATTTCACGTCGATCTTGGGACCGTAGAATGCCGCTTCCCCTTCGATGCGCTTGAACGGCACGCCCAGCTTGGTCAAGGTGTTTTGCAGGGCCGAAGTTGCGCGGCCCCAATCTTCGGGCGAGCCCGCGTAATTCTCCGGATGCTTTGCATCCCAATCCGAAAGCTCGACCACGTACTTGTCGAAGCCGAACGTCTTCATCACGCTGTAGGCAAAATCGATGCACGCTTCAATTTCGCTTTCAATTTGTTCCGGCATGCAGAATATGTGTGCGTCGTCCTGCGTGAAGCCGCGTACCCTTAAGAGGCCGTGTAATACGCCAGAGCGCTCGTAGCGATACACCGTGCCAAGCTCGGCCAGGCGCACCGGCAACTCGCGGTAGCTTCGCAGACGCGACTTGTAAATCAAAATGTGGCCCGGACAATTCATGGGCTTCAATTGGTAGTCGGCCTTTTCGACTTCGACCGGGCCGAACATATTTTCGCGATAAAATCCGGTGTGGCCGCTTGTCTTCCATAACTCCAAGCGCATGATGTGCGGCGTGAAAACCAGATCGTAACCTCTGCGCAACAGCTCCTCGCGCAGCCAGTCTTCCATCAGCTTGCGAATCAGCCCGCCCTTGGGATGCCAGAAAATCAGCCCGGGTCCCGCTTCCTCCTGAATCGAAAACAGGTCGAGCTCAGTGCCAAGTCGGCGATGGTCGCGCCGCTTCGCCTCTTCGAGCCTGTGAAGATGGTCGTCAAGCTCCTGTTGCGTATAGAAGCACGCACCATAGATGCGCTGCATCTGCGGATTGCCTTCAGTTCCTTTCCAGTAAGCGCCAGCAACGCTCATCAGTTTGAACGCGCGAATGCGTCCGGTCGAAGGAATATGCGGTCCGCGGCAAAAATCGATGAATTTCCCGGTGGTATAAAACGAGACCATCGGCTCGATGGCACGCTCCTCCACCAGTTCGCATTTGAAACCCTGGTCCCACTTGCGATACAGCTCGATCGCTTCGGGCTTCGGCAGCATCTTGCGCTCGTTCGGAATGTCCTGCGCGGCCAGCTCGCGCATCTTTTTTTCAATACGTTCGAGGTCTTCCGGCGTAAACGGCTTATCGCGCACGAAATCGTAGAAAAAACCGGTATCGATCGGAGGACCGATGCCCAGTTTGACGTCGGGAAACAGTTCGAGCACCGCCGCCGCGAGCAGATGCGCTGCAGAGTGGCGCAGCACTTGAATGGCCTCGGGATCTTTCGGAGTCAGTATCGAAAGTTTTACGTCTTGATCGATGGGCGCGCGCAAATCGACAAGAAAACCGTCATCGTCTGCTGCGCTATCCAACTGGGCTTCCGGCGCTGCATCCGGCGCGGCACTGGAGGAAGCATTGCGAAGGCCACCGACGAATACGCCAACAGGAGTGACGCGCGCGACCAACGCTTCTTTCGCCAGCCTCGGCGAAATCTGCTGCGCGATCTCAGCCGCCGTTGTGCCCAGTGGCACTTCGCGGATTGCGCCGTCCGGCATTGTAATGTGAATGGTATCCATGGATTTCTCTACGCTAACAGATGGTTCCGAACAGGGTCAAGAAGGCCAGCGTGCAGGCAACGGTAGCACCGGCAACTCGCTTGTCCCGATGCAAGAGGGGCCAACGGGTGTGCGCCCCAACTGAGGCGAAACTTGCCTCCGCCAGTCCCAAGGCGCGCGTCCGATTTTGTCCCTTCGTACAGTAGTTCTACCGCTTACGTTGAGTCATAGTCAATACAGGTAATCGGACGCAGCAGCGCCTGGCTGGAAGTGTTATTTCTGTCGGAACGATTGAGGAAAATCGAATTGCGACATTTCATTCTCATCTTGTTCTTGGTAACTGCTGCTGCGCTGTCAGGATGCACCGGTTCCACTAAAGGGGCGTCGAATTCCGGAGGATCGACCTCGAACTCCACATCGTCGGGCATCGCAGTTTCCGTATCTCCGAACACCGCGAGCGTGCGGACGGGCGCCACTCAGAGCTTCAGCGCTTCCGTAAGCGGCTCGTCTAACACGTCGGTAAGCTGGCAGGTGAATGGCGTGACCGGGGGCAGCGCCTCTACCGGCATAATCAATTCTTCCGGCGTTTACACTGCGCCGGCAAGCATTCCAAACTCAGGCGCGGTGACGGTACAAGCCGTGAGCGCTGCCAACGCCTCAGCCTCAGGTAGCAGCACCGTCACACTGCTGAATCCGGCTCCAGTGCTTAACAGCATCACCCCGGCTTCTGTTTCTTCTGGAGCATTTACGATCACGGTGAACGGCAGCGGCTTTGTCAGCGGTGCGCAAGTCGTTCTCGCTGGTACACCGCTGACCACCATTTTCATGTCTTCCACGCAACTCACAGCCAGCGGCAGCGCCGCATCGGCCGGAACATTCGCCGTGACGGTGACCAATCCCAATCCAGGCAGCGCCACTTCCAACGCACAGAATTTACAAGTGACGTCGGGTAGCAGCACTGGCAATCCTCCGCCAACCTGTAGCGTCATGAGTCTCGGGCAAAGCGCCAGCCTGAACGGTTTCGTGCCATTCCCCGCCGACAATTTATGGAATAAAGACATCTCCGCCGCGTCGGTGGACCCAAATTCCACGGCCATCATCAATTTCATCGGCGCCGGCATTGGCCTGCATCCGGATTTCGGCTCAGGTCTTTACAACGGTCAGAGTATCGGCATCCCTTATCTGGTGGTCGGATCGCAGCAGGCTCCGCTGCCCGTCACATTCACCGCGTATGGGAGTGAGAGCGATCCCGGACCGATACCGATTCCCGTAACCGCGCTTGTCGAGGGTTATCCGGTTTCCGGCAGCGGCGACGACCACGTGCTCGTCCTGGACAACAACAATTGCTGGCTCTATGAGCTTTATAACGCGGTTCCCGGCACCGCGAGTTGGAATGCGGGCTCTGCCGCCGTGTGGGACCTCACTGTCGATGGGCAGCGGCCCTACACATGGACTTCAGCCGACGCAGCGGGCCTGCCGATTTTTCCCGGGCTCGCGCGTTACGATGAAGTCGCCTCGGGCCAGATTAATCACGCGCTGCGATTCACACTGCAATCGAGCCAGGCGGCCTTCATTCCACCCGCCTCGCACTGGGCCGCGAATTCCACGAACGCGCTGGCCGCTCCAATGGGTATGCGGCTGCGGCTCAAGGCAAGTGTCGACATCTCTTCGTTTTCCACGGCCAATCAGGTCATCCTCAACGCGCTGAAGAAGTACGGGATGATCATGGCCGATAACGGTTCATCGATGTACATCAGCGGCGCGCCCGACGATAACTGGAACAATAGTGACCTTCACAATTTAGGCAGCATCACCGCGGCCGATTTTGAAGTGATTCAGATGACCCCGCTGTACACCGCCGCGAATATCCCAACGGGCGCGAATCCGTCGATCGCGAGTTTCACCGCGAACTCCCAACTCGTGTCCGCAGGCACACCCGTCATGCTGAGCTGGAACGTCACTGGCGCGTCCTACGTCATTGTCTCCCCGGGTGTGGGCGCCGTCCGGGGCACCAGCGTGTCGGTGATGCCCACCCAGTCCACCACGTACACGCTGTACGTCACAAACGCGTTCGGACGTTCGACGGCCACGATAAACATTACGGTTCACTGAGTGGCAGAGGTTTTGTAGATGGCGGAAAAACCGGTTCGACCTGTCATTCCGGGCGAAACAAGGAATCTCTCTTGTGTCTAAATTCAAAAAAGGAGGGATTCCGCAGCTTCGGGAGCGGGTTCGGAATGACAATTCTTTAGTTTTTCTGCAAGCTGGTCAGCCCGTGCGAAACAGCGCGCTGACAAATTTGAGTGGAATGGACGAAACGAATCAGTGCGTCATGGCGTAAATCACGTAATTGACGCCGATGCGCATTCCCAGGTCAGAGAATTTCTGCGGATATCGCGGATCGTTTGACCATTCCCATGAGTCACCGATGTCCGAATTGAACGAAATCGCCACCATTACTCGGCCGTGGTCGTCATAAATGCCACGCCAGTGGGCATCTTTGCCGTCGCTTTTGTAGCCGATGGCCAGATGTTCCGCTCCGGTGATCCGGTAGCGGTCATCCAAATCGAACATCGTATGGAAGATTGGATCGTTGTCTGGAATCTCGACGATGGGGCGATCCGGAAAAACTTTCTGCATGCGTTCCTCGAACACCTTCCATTCCAGCGTTCCGTGGAAATCGTCAGCCATGAAAAATCCGCCGCGCAGTAGATAATCACGTAGCTTCAGCGCCTGGCTGTCGGTTATGCCCCACTCCCCAACCTGCACAGCGTATAGAAAAGGCCAGTTGTAGACTTCATCGCCATCGTCTAGATTCACGCATTCCTCAACCGAGCGCGTGTGAATGCGGGTCAAGCGCCGAACCGCCTCCGAAAATGACCGGTCCGCCGGCGGATAATCCTGCGTCCACAGCGACATCCCCTCACGCCAATCGCCATCGAATCGTCCGCGATAGCCGTCGTTCCAGCCCGGCGGGTACATGAGCCGCGCGAAAGCAAACTCCGTTTTCTCCGACCAATCCGGAGGTCGCGGCATGATTCCATGTTCCACGGATGGATATTCCCGGAAGGGCGCCTGGTAAGCATACGCTGCGCCAGCCATGGCAAGCGCGCATCCGATCAGCCACCAGGTTTTCACAATTCGCATTGCCAATTCCTTCTGCTCTAGTTCATTAGATCGAGGATATCACGGGCGCGCATCTCGCGGGGAATTCCAGTGTGAAGTTTCAAGATTTGACTTTCTTGCATGGCCGCGAAACCCCAAAAATCGGGCGCCGCACCCTTCGCTTTTTTTGTGAAGGGTGCGGGTTTTGCGACCTCCACAAAGGCAACCAAAACCGGTACCCTTGAAGAACGCAAGGGTGCGACACCCTAAGCAAGAACCTCTAGAGCGTTTTCGACTTAAGTGTTTACATTCGATGGCAGCTGTTTTCGATAGCTTTTCGGAATACTCACGATCTCGGAATTCAGCACAGAGTTCACAGAGGGACACGGAGAAAACCGGGAGAGTTCAATATCGGTTCGGGCTGTGACTCACGTCTCCCGATTCTCCGTGTGCTCTGTACGCTTTGTGTTCTCTGTGTTGAGCTTTGCCGGCATCGGCAGATTCGATCGAGTCTAAATACTTAAGTCGAAAATGCTTTAATACTATGGCAGAGAATAGGGTGGCAACACGGGTCGCCACCCTTGATTGGCCGCGGAGGCGTGGGAGGACAAACTTTGGACATTATGTCCACACGTTAACTTAAGCTTTATGAGGCAGTTGGCGAGTCACTACTCTGCTAGTGGTGCTGCTCGGCATCGAGGTCTCAATTGACCTGTTGCTGGGCATTTGTGCTTGAGCCTGGCCCCCCAACTCGCAAGTTTGTCCCGATTCGGGACGAACTCGCCAGGCGCTTGATTTACCGAGGAGAAGGCGAGGCGTTTCCTGGTGGTTGTAGCCCAGCGGGCGCATTTCGCTACTCTCACAGCGCGAGAAGGACGGCGGCGTGGTTGTGAGTTGATGGTGGGCGACGTGAAATTTCGACAGCCGAGTTCGCGACTCTACGCCTGGAATCGCATCGTCAGTCGCCGACTCGCCCAGTTCCGAAGGATTCACGGAAGTCGGCCAGTCTTATCTAGGTCACGGTAAAAGCCCATGTCATCAGCACGCACAAGCTTGGTGATAAAGACAATCTGCCCGTAGTGCATTCCGAAGTGCTCCACCACCTGGTAAACCGCTTCTAAACCGTTGACTGTGTATCCCTGGATTTGGAAGGTAGCGAGCAAATCAGCTTCAGTGAGTCGAGCGAGAACCTGTGACGCGTCTTGCATGGTCGCATCAAGCTTTTCCATGAGGGTAGCAGCGGGGATTTCCTGTCGTTCGGCAAATTCAGCAGGCCTGTCGCGAGTGTCTTCCAACCGATTGAACGACGAAACCAACCACTGCCGAACGTTTCCGTTCAGGTGCAAGATCAAATTGCCGATACTATTGCTGGCCTCGTTCGGCCGCCACCACACTTGCTCGTCGGTCAGCGACTCGACGCAGCCACGCAGTCGAGGCCAATACTCCTCAAGAAGTTTCTCGCGGGAAAAATCCAGGAAGAGGTTGGCTAGATTGGGTTCGGCCGCGGTCGTCATCAATAAACGGGATGTCCTACGGTCACGCCAAAAACACGCGGTATTATACACGCGTTTGAAGGATTGTCGTTTGCCGTTCAAAATTCAAGAATTTTGAGTACCACCTCGCGCGGAGGTGTAGCTCGTCGGGCCAGAGTCTGCCGAGAATTACTCCATTCAGAAAACTCAAGGAGAGTGTCCTTCTCGAATCGTAGAAAATCATAACCTCCGGCTGTAAGACTTATCAGGACTTATATCGAGCGGCTCTAAACGAAACACTCCACCATTAGACAGAATGGCAAGTAGAGGCTGAGTTATGCGATTTGAAGCGCGAGAGCTTAAACCCTTTGCAGAGCCGGTTTCGCCCGAAGAATTGAGAAGTGGTGAGACGTATTTCGCAGTTCTCTTCGTTGACGACTACGGCCTCATCCCCACCTCAGAAGATGGGCCGAGGCAAAAGAAGATTCCCCACTCCTCGCGAGAACACGCGAAGAGTGGGGAATACGTGCCGAGGGAAACGCAAGCTAAGCGATTTGGAAATTATCTGTTATCTGACCCGTGGCAGAACCCGACGCCTTTGTCGCTGAAAGTAGGCGAAGCAGGCGCACCCGCTAAAGGAGCTTCCAGCGCCGACTCGAAATCCCACTTGTAGCCGTGCTCATCGAGCGTCAGGGCCATCACACCCCAGTAGTTCCCGGTTGCCCCCGCCTCGAGATTCAATGCGTTGAAGCTCGGGTTGCCGGTAGGATCCTCCAAGTTTGTTTCGGTAAGCGCGGGGTTGGCCGTGGCTTGGGAGGCCGTCACAGTCGTTGTGACAACCGGATCGAGGGTCTCGCCGCCGGTGCCCACGATGAATTCCCGTATGCCCCTGTGTGGATCGTAATTCCCAGAGGGGTCAAGGGGGCGGTAGTGGGCATAGAGGTGGTCGTGTCCGTTCAGCACCAAGTCGGCGTTGTACTCGTAGAGCAGTTCCCAAAAGGCCTGAGCGGTGATGCCCTCTTGGGTGATGCCGTTGGTAGCGCTGAAGGTGGGCTGGTGCCAGTAGGCGGCTGTGCACGCGGAATGATTCTCCTCGAGATCCTTTTTCAGCCATTCGGTTTCGGCGGCCAACCAGGTGCCGGAGGCGTAACTGCAGCCGCCCGGCTGTGTCTCACACTCGATATTGAGCGAGATCAGGTGCCAGGAGCCTAAATTATAAGAGTACCAGCCATCTGCGACTCCGACTGTGCCCCCCGACGGTATGGTTCCTTCGACTCCGCCCGTTTGCTCGAAGTGCCCCGCCTGTCCATCCGATCGCGGCACGGGTTGGGGGCCGGAAGTGGTAGTGGCAAGGCCTGTGTAGCTGCACCCCGTCTGCGTTGAGGGGCACGGGTCCGCGAGCGTCACCGTGATCGGTTGTCCGCTGGAATTGACCTGGAAGCCGTTGTAGTAGGAAAAGTAGCCGTAGCCGGCAACGCCCGTCGCACCATGCTCGTCATAAAACTCGTGGTTGCCGGGGGAGGGCCGATGGAGAAATTTGAAAGCGCCATACGTCAAATCGAACGATCCCTCAAAGTCCTGATATTGGCCTACCTGGTATTGCAGATCTCCGGTGATCGCGACGGCGTCGGGCTGCATGGCCTCAATCTGATTCGCCGTGGCCTCCTGGGATTGCCACAGAGAGGTAGGGTTGCTATTGCTGTAGGGGGACTTGGCGTTGCCGCAGTTTTCATGCGCCTTCTCACCGGAGGGCTCCGTCTCGCCTGGCTGGCAGGAGATGTCGCCAACCACAGCCAGCACGGGCGATCGATGCGTCCTTGCGTACGGCCACGTGTTGTTCGTATTGTTATGGGTGTCTGAATCC
>JBEKCU010000074.1:0-15766 GCA_050014735.1 Candidatus Acidiferrales bacterium
CGAAAAAAGCGCATCCGGCCTTCGCGGTGAACGATTTGGACGGACTGCGGAAAATACTGATAGCGCGGGACGTCGCCATCGTCGACGATGACAGCCTGCCTGACGAGCGGCGATTCTACGCGGAAGATCCGTGGGGAAACCGGCTGGAATTTATTGAAATCCACAAATGAAGTCGTGTCAAATTAACGTCGATTGACACCGGCATGGGGTCGCGCCGAAATTATCCCTCGGAGAATACACCGGTGGCTGGCAAAGCAATATGTCCAATCTGTGAAAAACGCCGTGCTGAGCGCTACTGCCCAGCCAAGGGTGAGAAAATCTGCGCGGTCGACTGCGGGACTGAACGCGAAGTGAGCATCGATTGCCCAACCGAATGCTCTTACTTACAAACGGCCCATCGCTGGGAGCGAGATCTAGCGAAGCCCCTTGCGGAAAGCGAAGTTCCTTTCCCCGATGTATCGCTTCCCGAAGAACTTCTGCAAACCGGGCAGCCCGTGCTATCGGGCTTCGTGCTCACTACTCTTGTTTACGCACGCGACCATCGCTCGCTGAATGACGCCGACGCTTTTGCGGCGATGCACGCCCTCGCGGACACATTTCGCACGCTCGTCTCCGGAATTTATTACGAAAAACCGCCTGAATACCCCGTTGCAGCGGGTCTCTACGCCGCCCTGGCAAAATTTATCGAGGACGAAAAAAAGCGCGCGGCAGAAAGGCCGGAATTCCCCTCGCCGACCGACGAGCAGCTGTTCCACCTGCTCGTGTTGTTTCTGCGGCTTTGCCGTTTACGATCCAACGGCAGGCCCCGTACCCGCTCATTCATCGAGTTTCTGCGCGTGCAATTTCCGCTGGAAGCAGCCCCGGCGAGGGAAGAATCGCGCATCATCGTGCCGTAAGCACATGGTCCTGGCTCTTATCGTGCTGAACGATATGAGAAATACGCTTCGCCGAAATTCCACGAAAATGCGTGCCGCCTACGCTAGAACCTTCAGGGGCGCCTGCGCCGCGCAGGCATTGCCCGGGCACTCGGAGCGTTTAAGGGCAACGGAGAATTCGAGGCCCAGTTCAAGTTGCCGTGCCGCCTCAGCCGGATTCGTACTCTGCACCGGTCGCGCCCCAAGATTATATTTCCTGCGCAGCGCCGCAACCCTGGCCGAGATTTCCCGGCGGTACGTTTCCGGCGCATAACTCGATTTTGAAAACCATTCGCGATACCGCCGCGCGAGTTTCGGGAATTTTGCATCCAGAAACGGAAGGAATTGCTTTTGCGCCGACGGCATTAGGAACAGCACACTGGCGGCGAACCACTGTGCGCCTGCATCCCGTGCGGCTCGCGCGAGAGCGTCCAGGTCTTCCTCCCGGTCCGTGATTCCGGGCAGAACGGGCATGGCGAAGACGCCGGACGAAATACCCACGCGGCGCAACTCCCGCACCGCGTTCATCCGTAAATCGGGGCGGGGAGCACGCGGTTCCAGCATCCGCGCGAGCCGCGTGCGCAGCGTCGTGATGCTCAAGTTCACGGAAATGCTGGATCGCTCGGCAATCCGCAGCAAAACGTCCAGATCGCGCACCACCTGGTCGGACTTCGTTGTAATGGAGACACTCAGTCCCTGGCGCTCCGCCATCTGCTCGAGAATCGCGCGAGTAGCGCCAAATTCGCGTTCGGCGGGCTGGTAGGGATCGGTGGCTGTGCCAATGGCGATGTGCTCGCCCCAGATTTTTTCCACGGACATATCGCGCCTGGCCAGCGGCCCGGCATCCTGTTTGACGTATATCTTGCGCTCGAAGTCCGCGGCATCGAGTTCCATATATTCGTGGGTATAACGCGCGTAGCAATACTTGCAGCCAAACTCACATCCGCGGTAGGGATTGACGGTCCAGGAGAACGGAACTCGGTCAGAATCGCAGTGGTTGAGTATCGACCGCACTGGCAGCAAGTAATACTCCGTGCCGCGCTTGGCGTCAGCAAGCGGGGAGGAGGAGGCGAGACGGGCGATGCCGGCGCGTTCGGGCGCGGACGCTGGTGGTCGCAGGGTATCCGGCCCGCTGTCCCGATTGGCCGGGACGTCAGGGAATAAGGTGGGTGTGGGATCGCTCCTGCGGCCGCGCGGAATCCTCTTGGTAGGAGGAATCCGAGGGACCGTGGGAATCGTGGTTGCAGTCGCCATCATCCGTCTCGCGAAGCACGGCGCGAGTATTTCGCCGTTTGTTCGCTTTGTCAAGAACTATTTCGCTTTTTATTCGCTTTATGGCAATCCTTGCGCCCTCAAGTGTCACTAGCACACGGTTGACGCTTGGGACTCTTCCGCGCTCTCTGATCGCCAGCAGCTAGCTTCAACGTCCTATACTGAACAGATGTAGAGGAGCTTGGCAGTGGCGAAGATCGGGATACTTATTATCGATGACGATGAAGGTAGCCAGTCGGCGCTGCGCCAGATGCTGGACTCGGAAGGCTGGCATGTGAGAATAGTGCCGCTCCTCAATCAGGCCCTTGCCGAGCTTTCAAGTGGGGAATGGTCGTTGGTCATCTTAAATGTCCAGATGACGGGCCTCACCGGGCCTGTTTACCTCACCTTAAGGGAATTAGCGCTAGCCCCTGCGGGAGAAGACGGCAAAGTTCGCGCGCGCGTGCTTTTCCTGGTGCCGGAGGCGCTAGCGATGGAAGCCCGGCCGGCCCTCGAACAGGAACGATTGCCCTACGTCCTCAAACCTTTCCAATTCAACGATTTTCTTGAGAAGGTCAGCGACCTGCTGATGGAAACCGACTCGCTTGCCACTCCGATTCGCCGCGTCCGCCATGACGCCAGCGAAGCCGATCGCAAGCGCAAGGAAAGCCGTGCGGGCCAGGAATCGGCTGTCCGCCAGAGTCAGCGCGACACATCGATGTTCGCCAAACGCGATGCGTACGTCATGACCGAGGAAGAAATCGCGGAGTTCGAAAATTCGGAAAAAGAAGAACGCGAACATAAGCGGAAGAAGAAATCAGAGCAAGACCGCTACTGATTTGTGACCACAGATGAACACAGATAAACACTGATATAAGCAAATCACGAGCTTTCCTATCTTTAGGTTTTATCTGTGTTGATCTGTGTTCATCCGTGGATTCATTCCCAATTCAAAACAATCCATGTTGCTGGCGAGGCGGTTCCAGGCCGAAATGCTTATAGGCGAGAGCAGTGGCAACGCGGCCGCGCGGAGTGCGGTCGAGCAGTCCGAGTTGCATGAGGTAGGGCTCGTAAATTTCCTCAATGGCGTCTTCTTCCTCGCTGATCGAAGCCGCGATCGTGCTGAGTCCAACCGGGCCGCCCGCATATTTCTGGAGGATGGCCAGCATGAGCGTGCGGTCGACTTCATCCAGCCCGTGCTCATCGACACCAAGCATATGCAGCGCCTCATTCGCAACGGCCACGGTGATGTGACCCTGCGCCCGCACCTGGGCAAAATCACGCGCGCGGCGCAATAGCCGGTTGGCGACGCGCGGAGTGCCGCGGCTGCGGCGGGCGATCTCGAAGGCGCCATTGTCATCCACGGCGATGCCCAGGATGGATGCGGACCGGCGCACGATTACGACCAATTCTTCCGGAGTATAAAATTCAAGCCGATGGACGATCCCGAAGCGCGACCGCAGCGGGGCTGTCACCAGCCCAGCTCGCGTGGTCGCTCCGATTAGCGTAAAACGGTTCAAAATAAATGGATGAATTCGTGCGCCCGCGCCTTGCCCGATCACCAGATCGATCCGGTAATCCTCCATCGCCGGGTAAAGCACTTCCTCAATCGCGGGAACCAGTCGGTGAATCTCATCGAGAAAAAATACCTCGCGCTGCTCAAGCGACGTAAGAATTGCGGTCAGATCGCCCTTGCGCTCCAGCAACGGACCTGAGCTGGTCTTGATGACCACGCCCAACTCGCTGGCGATAATCTGCGCAAGCGTAGTCTTGCCGAGGCCTGGGGGACCGTACAACAGCACGTGATCGAGAGCTTCACCCCGACTGCGCGCCGCCTGAATTGCAATTTCGATATTTTCCTTCACACGCGACTGGCCGATGTAATCGGCAAAGCGCTTGGGACGAACGCTCGCGTCGATGCGTGCGTCTTCGTCGATCGGCGCTCCGGTGATGATGCGTTGTGAAGGTTTTTCCATTTCGATTCAGTAGCACCGGCTTCAAAGCCTGCGTGAAAATTGCAAATTAGGACCTCAGCGGCTCAAGCCGGAAAGGTTTTGCGGGACTAATGTCGTGGCTAAAGCCACGGCCCACAAAGTTTCTCACGTTCCCCCACAGGCTCTTCCGTATGTGGGATTATGCGGCCGGGGAAAATTGAACTCACATCGGCTGAGACGCCCGTGATGACTCCGTGTGATTCCTGCGTACTGCCTACGCCGTGCCGGAATGTCAGCAACGTCAATAATCCGGTTAACGCGCCGCCCTTGCCCCCGTTTGACCGGGCGCTGTCAATTGTTGGAGAGCGCTGCGCAGAAGCGCCTCAAACGTTGCGGACGCAGCGTCTTTCCCCGCCCGCTCAACAGCCTGTTCCGCGATGCGCTGCTCGTAGCCAAGATTCAGAAGCGCGGAGACAACGTCTCCGGCAATGCCTGTTGTCGTAATCGGACGGCGTGAATCCTCGGGGACTTCCACCGCGGCGAGTTTGTCGCGCAGTTCGACGACCATGCGTTCCGCCGTCTTCCGGCCAACACCGGGAATGCGCGTCAAGCGGACCAAATCTCCGGAGCGCACTGCGGGCACGAGATCGTCGACGCTCATTCCGGAAAGAATTTTTAGTGCAAGCACCGGGCCCACTCCCGAGGCGGAAATCAGCAGCTCGAACAAATGTTTTTCGCGGGAACTCAGAAACCCGTACAGCGAAATGGCATCCTCGCGCACCTGCGTATGAATTAAAAGCGTGACGTTTGAGTGCAGGTCCCCAAGCGCATAGAAAGTGGAAAGCGGAATATGCACCAGATAGCCGACGCCGCCCACGTCCACCAGGACCTGGTTGGGGCGTTTATCCTCGAGATTTCCGCGAAGCTGAGCAATCATCCGATAGCAACCGCCATGCTAAATCCGTTTGCGATTATGGCGGCGCTACGCACGAGTGTCAACGCATCGACTCGACTCGCGGCGGGTGAATCGCGGGTTCGAGCAGCGCTGTCCATCCGACCCAACTCCGCTGCTTTATTCGTCCTGAACTTAAATCAGTGTTCATCGGAGCTCGTCTGTGGATTCATTCCGACTAGCCAAAGATCACTCGCCATGCAGATCGACGGCATCGATCACACCGATGACGGCGGAATCGATGGGGGAGTTGGGGCGCCCCACGGCGGTCATGGCGGAAAATCCCTCGGTGGTGAGCAAGACGCGTTCGCCCACGCCCGCGTCCACCGCGTCAAGCGCGAGAATGGGTTCGCCGCGATCGGTCCCATCGAGATTGAGCGGTTGAATGACAAGAATCTTCCGGCCTTCGTGCGAAGGCACCTTTTGCGTGGCAACGACATCGCCAATCACGCGGCCAATGAGCATGGAGGAAGTGTAGGGGCGGGGGACATAAGTTGAAAGCGAATAGTGTATCTTCCAGGACGCGGGCCCGAGTTATAGAATTCCGTCCTAAGCGAGAATGAAGTTGGGAGGCAGAGATCGGAATTGCGGTCCGCTTGCAAATACGCTACTGCCACAGGCAAGCGCCTGAACGGCTAAAGTCCAAATGGCTCTGAACTCGAAAACAAATTGACGATCTAAGACGACGAGCACGAAATCAGGCTAACTTCGCTACTTTCCAGGCACGTTCACCGAATCCACGATGCCGACGATCGTTGCGTCCGCCGGCAACTCCGTGGGGAGGAATGGGAAGCTCGCTTCCTTGCCGCGGCACAAGTAGATTGTTTCACCGGCGCCGGCGCCGACGGCATCGAGCGCGACGATGGGGCGACCGTTGCCACGGCCTTTGCGGTCAAGCGGCTGAACGATCAGGAGTTTCTGGCCAACAAGGGCGGGATCTTTCATCGTGCATACGACGTTGCCGATGACGCGTCCGAGGAACATGCTACTTTTTCCGCGAGGCGGCTAGTTCGGCCTCATGCAGTGCGTCGAGTTTCATTTCATCCACGATGCCAATAATCGCGGCGTCAACGGGGCGGTCCTTGCATTCCGCCGCATTGCGGGCGGAGCTGCCAGTCACCACAAGCACCGTCTCGCGGAACCCGGAGTCGACAGTGTCGACAGCAATCAGATAACCGGATTCGTTAGTGCCTTCCGGTGAAATTGGTTTGACGATCAGGAGCTTCTTGCCTTCCAGCCGCGCGTCTTTACGCGTGGAAACCACAGTGCCGACAATGCGACCGAGGATCATTGGGTGTCAGGCGCGTTCCAAACCAAAAGGATCTGTAATTTCAAATTCGGGCTTCTTCAATTTTCAATATAAACCCAAGGCACGTCGCCGAGCACCGAACAAAAAGCGCGCGATGAAAATACTTGACGACACAGCTTCGTTCCATGCGTCATGTCTGTACAAGACGGAATCGACGAGTCCAAAACTCTTCGCATACGGTCCCGAAGCCTAAGGGCGCGGGATAGTTCAGGGGCTAGAGCCAATTTTTTCGTTGCGTTTTGTTGTCGCCACTGAAGTCGCGACTCGCAATATCCATTTGCGTGATCGCCTCTAGTGTCCGGCTGGGACGGCCGCCTTCCCGATCGGAAGCACGTCTTCGAGCGATTGATGCGGCCGCGGTATCACATGGACGGCGATTAATTCGCCGACACGCCGCGCGGCAGCGGCGCCGGCGTCGGTTGCGGCTTTCACCGCAGCCACATCGCCGCGCACCATCGCCGTGACATAGCCCGATCCAATTTTTTCCCAGCCAACGAGCGTGACTTTGGCCGCCTTGACCATCGCGTCCGAGGCCTCAATCATCGCGACCAAGCCGCGGGTCTCGATCATGCCGAGTGCTTCGCCCATGCTTCATCCTCCATGGCTGACCGCCGAAAAATGACGGCCAACGCACATTCCACTAGAACATCCAGACATCTCGAAAGCTCTCGCCAGCGCTGCGGCAGATTTCCGCGAATTCGGAAGAACAATCAACGGCGCTTGCGGTCCTCGCTGACCGCTTCTTCAATCAGCGCTTCCAATTCCTCGCGCGTGATCGAAATACGCTCCGGACTACCTGCCGCTTCCCTGGGACTGTCACTGGTGACGGGGCATCCCGGGTTGACCTTCGCCGCTGTCGTTGTTCCGTAGCGCGCACGCGCCGCGAGCAATTTTTCCACATCGCGGCCAGAAAGCAAGACTTGTTTGCCGAGCAGCTCGGTGGCAAGAGAAACCTGGGCAAAATGCTCTACCGTTTCCATCCGGAAAAACGCCGTGAGCAAATCGGCCCCGCAAGTTACGACGCCGTGATTGGCCAGCAGAATTGCGTCGTGATGTTGCACGAGGGGCTCCAGCGCGTCGGAAAGCTCGGGCGTTCCGGGCGTGCCATACCGCGCCACGGGAATGCAGCCAAGGGCAATTACAAGTTCACTTAGCAGAGCCTTGTTGAGCGCGAGGCCCGCGGCGGCGTGCGCGGTAGCAATCGGAGGGTGAGCGTGACACACCGCGTGCACATCGGGCCGGCGATTATAAATTAACAGGTGCATCGCGAGTTCCGTGGATGGCTCGCGGCGTCCGGAAAGTTTTCGGCCCTTGAAGTCGGTGACGACTAGGTCGTCCGAAGTCATCAGGCCTTTGCTCACGCCCGTAGGAGAGGTGAGAATACGACGCGAATCCAGCCGAACGGAAATATTTCCATCCGTCGAGGCCACGAACGCGCGCCCGTGAATCCAGCGCCCGGCCGTGCAAATCTCACGGCGGTGCTCGTCTTCGGACTTCGTCACGCCGGGAGATATGGAATCCGCAAGCATGGATTATGGACGAGCGGCTGCATCCTCTCGATTTTTACTTTCGCGAAACCACGCCCCCCTTCTACACGGGAAGGGAACCGTGAAAGATTACCGGACGGGTTGCGGCATTCTACTCTCGGTCAGGCATATATTCCACGCTCTTTGAGAGCGAAAGCAACCCGGTCGATGGCCAGAATATAAGCGGCGATGCGGTTGTTAACTTTGTGAGTTTCCGCATAACGCACGACTTCATCGAAGCTATGTTCGAGAACGTCCTTCAGGCGCTCGTTCACTTCCTTCTCCCTCCAGAAAAAACCCTGGCGGTCCTGCACCCACTCGAAATAGCTGACGGTCACGCCGCCCGCATTGGCAAGAATGTCAGGAATGACAAAGATACCTTTGCTATCGACAATCTCGTCCGCAGCGGCCGTACAAGGACCGTTCGCGCCTTCACAAAGGATGCGAGCCTGCAATCGGTGCGCATTGTCGAATGTAATCTGGTTTTCCACGGCTGCGGGTATCACGATGTCAGCCGGCTGAAATAAAATTTCGCCGGCATCCATTTTCGCGCCACCGCCGGGAAAATTAGGAAGGGGCTGCCTCTGAGTGTGTGTCCAGTCGATCAGTTTCGGAATGTCGAAGCCGTTCTCGTTGTACAGGGCTCCATGAATGTCGGCCACGCCAACGATCTTGTATCCGGCATGGTGCATCAGCTTCGCCGCCATCGACCCGACATTGCCAAATCCCTGGATGATGACGTGGGTGTCCGTCGGCCCGATGCCAAACTTGGCCAGCGCACGGTCGCAGTTGATCAAAATTCCGCGGCCCGTCGCCTCCAGTCGGCCCTGCGAGCCGCCCAAATCGATCGGCTTGCCCGTGACAACAGCGGTGGTTGTGTGCCGCACGTGCATCGAATACGTGTCCATGATCCAGGCCATGGTTTGCTCGTTGGTGCCGAGGTCTGGCGCGGGCACATCGCGCTCGGGCCCGAACCATTCGATCAACTCGGCAGTGTAACGCCGCGTGATCCGTTCCAATTCCCCGTTGGAAAGTTTGGTGGGATCGCAAATGACGCCGCCTTTCGCGCCGCCGAACGGAATATTGACGACGGCACATTTCCACGTCATCCAACTCGCAAGAGCGCGAACCTCGTCGAGCGTCACGTCCGGAGCAAATCGAATGCCCCCCTTGCCCGGTCCCCGCACGATGGAATGATGAACGCGATAACCAATGAAGACCTCGAGGTGGCCGCTATCCAGCATCACCGGTATGTACACGGTGATTTCCTTATTCGGATACTTCAAAAAACGGTAAAGGCCCTCTTCCAAGCCTAGCTTTCGCGCCGCAGCTTCGAAGCGCGCCTCAGCCGATTGATAAACGTTGAATTCATTTGGCGCAATAAGAGTGGCCATGGTGAAAATCCCTCAAATTTTAGACGGTACCCTCTGCATTGGGCCAGACATACCAGCGCACCCACGCTGGCGTTTCACTCGGCAAATTCAGCAATATAGCCCCGCTCGGCCAGTATACGAATCCACACTACGCGGCGCAAGGAAAGGAATGCACGCTCTGGAACCACAGATGAACACAGATAAACGCTGATAAAAGCAAAGAGGACGTCGCTTCGGTCTCTCTTGCCTTTTCTTCATCAGTGTTTATCTGTGTTCATCTGTGGCTCCAATACGTTCTGTTTCGGTTTAGGCGCGGGTGGCACGGCGCTCGACAAATTCCTCGATTAAAAGTTGCGACAGGCGTTCCGCGTTATGACGAACCACTCCGTGCTCCTCGAGCAAATTATCGAGCAGGCAGCGCACGCCAAGACGTTGCAGTTCTCCCATGTCCACTCGCACCGGCTCCGCGCCGCGCGCACTGTAGCGGCGCGCGACCTCGGGCGAAACTGGCTGGTGGCTTGCCACGGCCCAATCGATTACCCTCCGCCTCGTGTGCTTGCAGATCACGCGCACGTGATCCGCGAGCGACATCCCCTGCGTCTCTCCCGGCTGCGTCATAAGGTTGGCAATATATACTCGGGTTGCGGAGGAAGTTTCAATTGCCTCCGCGACCCCCGAGACCAGCAGATTCGGCAGAATGCTCGAATAGAGAGACCCGGGACCGATCAGAATCAGATTGGCTTGCGCGATCGCTTCAAGTACTTCCGGAAGAGGACGGACGTGACGCGGATGCAAACGTAATCGGCGGATTTTCATGCCGCTTTTCGCGATGCGCGTTTCTCCGGAGACAATTTTTCCGTCAGTCATCACCGCCTCAAGCGAAACATTTTCGAGCGTTGTCGGGAAAATTCGGCCCCGGATCGCGAGCACTTCCCCGCTCACCCGCACGGCCTCGCCAAAATCGCCAGTCACGTGCGTTAAAGCTGTCAGGAAAAGGTTTCCGAAGCTGTGACCTTTCAATCCGCGGCCCGCGTGAAAGCGGTACTGAAACAGACGACCTAACAGCGCCTCGTCCTGTGAGAGCGCGACCATGCAGTTGCGGATATCTCCGGGAGGCAGCACGCGATATTCCCGCCGCAGACGTCCCGAGCTTCCGCCATCATCGGTGACGGTGACAATCGCGGCCAGATCGCTGATTGGATGACGGCCCGCTTCGTGACGGCGCCGGGCGACGAAGCCCTTTAGCCCGCGCAGTAACATCGAGAGTCCAGTACCGCCTCCGATCGCTACAACTCGGACTCCCGTTGTCCCCAGACTGCTCTGGGCAGCTTGCTTTGCTTTGTGCGTCATCGGAATTGCATCGCTGTCTTGCGGGGCATGCCGCTGCGCGGAACTTAACCGCCTGACGCTTCGCGTTCAGGGTACAGAAGTTCTGTAAAGCGCGGGTCTTCCTGCAAAAACGCAAAATCCTCGTCGTTGCGAGCGTGATAGCGGTTTTCCGGGCGGAGTTGAATCGCGATCTTCAAATTCTCCATTGCGGACTCTGCTTCCCCCGTGAGGCAATCGAGTGCCGCCATGGCGTAAAAAACGAAATCAGCTTTCGGTGCAAGCTTGCGCGCGCGCAGCAGATGGTCCCGCGCTTCGTCCCAGCGTCCAAGGTTCATCATTGCCACGCCCGCCTGGTAGTGTTCTTCGGGCGTTTTCAGGGACGGCGCCGCTTGCTTGGCCATTCGCTGCTCGGTCACGCGCAGATGGATTTGTGCGCGATCCGCAAGTTCCTTGCTTGGACCGACTAGGGCTTTTTCAAGTAATTCCTTCGCCTTTGCCAATTTTTGCTGGTTGAAATGCTGGACAGCCTGCTCGTAGAGTTTTAGTTGCTGCTCGAAATGCGGATCGACCATCTGCCGAACGGCTTCGGCATGGGCTGCGGTATTCTTATCGACTTTATTTTTCAATGACTTAGACTTTAGAGCGGACCCACTCAATTCCCGTCCGCTATCCCGTTTCGTCTTTCCAGTGCGTGCCATTGCCGGGAGTCTAGCAGAGGTACCCCCCGTCGTCAACGTGACTGCGGCACAGTATCAATAATACACTTTTGAAAGCAGAGCGCCAGCTAGAGAATTACACCTTGTGCCTCTCTGACACATACTTTATTTCTTAGCGACCGGAGGCGTTGCCGGTGTTGGTGCTGGCACCGAGGGCGCTTCAGGAAGAGGCCCGGGAACCAGGATCTTCTTCGCTGAATCTGGAATCTTGTCGGCGTTCGCCACCAATAGAGCTAACTGCCATAGCTGGGTGTCGTTTAGCGTATCCTTGAAACTTGGCATCCCGGAAAGCCTGATTCCATTCGCCGCCTTCCAATAACTCTCCTGTGGCGGATCGTCGGTGACACCCTTCCCCTTGAACAGCAACGTTGCGTGGGGGTACATTTTGCTTGCGATCTCCGGGGGAGATTGATCCGGCAATCCGTGACACCATGCGCAATGGTCCATATAAAGTTTTGCTCCAGCGACGTAATTTTCCTCATTCACGGAAATCGGCGGTTGCGAAATATTCGCTTTGTCGATGTGCGCATTTAGAGATCGACTTGCGATCGTTTTCTCCATCGGCATCGGATCGTCGGCTGCAGCCGCTGGTGCCAAGCCGGACACGAAGTAGTAATAGACCCCCCCGGCTAACAACAGAACTCCGGCCAATACCCCAACCACAAAAGCCTTCATAATCGATTTTCTCCCGGCACTGGATAGCACACAGATTATAAGGCAAACACAGCTCCGTTCGAGTTGTGAATTCGCATGGGGCGACACGTGCGGTCGCTAAGTCGAAATTAGGTCGATCGACTAAACTCAACAGAAATAATAGCCTTGTGTCATCCTGCTGCACGGTCAGCAACAAACCTGGGTTTGAGGATTGGACGGATTTCGCGCCTATGCTATAAAAGTAGTCCCGGTACGACCGGATAACTGTGCCTTTTATCAATTTCCCTGCTCGCGAAATTAACTGCAAGCTCGTGTACTACGGCCCAGGTCTGGGCGGGAAAACCGCCAACCTGCAGTGGATCTATGACCACACCGGAGCCGCTCAAAAGGGTAAGATGATTTCCCTGGCCACGGAGACCGACCGCACCCTTTTCTTCGATTTTCTTCCCATCGATCTCGGCACGGTGCGTGGGTTCAAGACTCGAATTCATCTTTATACTGTTCCGGGACAGGTATTTTACGAAGCCAGCCGCAAATTGATCTTGAAGGGAGCGGATGGCGTCGTGTTCGTCGCGGATTCTCAGGAAGAGCGCCTCGACGCAAATCTCGAAACGCTGGACAATCTTCGCGAGCACTTGAAAGAACACAAGCTCGACTTCAATACAATTCCCTATGTGCTTCAGTTGAACAAGCGCGATCTCCCGGGAGTCCTGTCGGTGGAAGCGCTCGCGAAACAGCTCCAGGTCAAAGGCGAGCCCATGCTGGAAGCCGTTGCCGTGACCGGGCAGGGCGTGTTCGAAACCTTGCGTGAAGTCGCCAGGCTGGTCCTGGCCGAACTCAAAAAAGGCTCATAAGAGCTGCCAAGGCACTCTGAGCGAGGGTTCCGAATGGCGCTTCGAAGCAACGCAAAACCCCCACTGTCCTAAGGTTCAGTGTCACGATTCGTTATCGACAGCGTCTTTTTTTAAGGCGCGATAACCCGTCGGATTTATAATGAACCGAAGCACGCGTCTTCGCGCGCATCGTTCGCTGCCAGCTATGGACCTATCTTCGTTGACATCGTTTCCGCGACCTCTCGACCCTTCGGCACAAGACCGGCTCAACGAAGTTCAGGAACAGCTTCGGAAGCTGGAGCGGCGCGATTGGTGGCTCTGGAGCACGGCGGTCGTCGTAATGCTCCTGCTCACCTTCGCGGTTTTCTCGATGAGCTTTCCGGAACTCTTCAAGGTGGACGATCCGTTTTTTCAATCGAGTTTAAACCGAGCGGTGCGAGGATTGATTGGGCTCGTTTTGATCTTTAACGGGTATACGATCTATCAGCAGGTCATGGTGAAACGGCTGCGCCGGCAGTTCTCGACGAAAATCGAGGAAATGCGGGCTCTGCAACTCCACGCGGAAGAATTTGAGAGACTGGCGCTCATCGATCCGCTTACCGGTCTTTCCAATCGCCGAAGCGCCATGGACCGACTCGCGGCCGAAGCTTCGCGCTCACAGCGGTACGGCCACGCGTTGACGGTTGTCTCTCTCGACCTGGACAAGTTCAAGCAGATTAACGATACCTACGGCCATCTTGCGGGAGACGTGGTCTTGAAGGAATTTGCCGCGCGGCTCGGCCAGGCCATCCGGTTGTCGGACTTCGCCGCTCGCATGGGTGGCGATGAATTTCTGGTCCTGTTGCCGGAGTGCTCGATCGGCCAAGTCGAATCGTTTCTCGCGAGGCTGCGGCCAATGGAAGCTGGATATGCCAGTCAGAAAATTCCAATTTTCTTTTCCGCCGGATGGGTGGGATACGAACAGGGCGAATCGACGGAGCAATTTCTTGAGCGCGCCGATCGTACGCTGTATGCGGAAAAACGCGCGGGAAAGGCACGCGTTCAGGAACATTCAAGTGCGAGTTGAGACAGACTCACGAGACGAAGCAGCGCGAATTTGAGAATGTTCCTGGACTTTTCCGTGCCGTCAGGATTAGCAGGCTTCGAGCCACGCCAATCAGGTTGCTACAAACACAACTCATCTCGCACCATTTGTTACTCTCGTCCCGAACTTGCTGTAAGATTCCTCCAGCTATGCAGGGTACAGCCAGGTTAGCGTTGATGGATCTTTTCTGGGTGCTCCACGGATGACAGTCCCCGGCAATCGCAGACGCAGCCAGCGCCTGTTTCTTCAGGTACCCGTCATCGTCAAAGGACAGTTGGCGAATAAATCCGATTTCTCCGAAACAACTAAAACGGTCGTGCTGAACGCGCATGGTGCGCTCGTGGAATTGGAAGCGGCATTGGAGGCAGGTCAAACCGTAATTCTGCGAAATGCCCGAACGAACGAGCAGGAAGAATCCATCGTCAAACTTGTAACGCCGGGGGAGTCAGGGAAATTCAACGTGGCTTTGGAATTCAAGAATCCAAGCCCCAGTTTTTGGCACATCAGTTTTCCTCCGGACGATTGGCCCATCCGCCATACTGAACCTAACAAGACCGCTAAGTAACACCACACAGTTTATCTGCCAAAGCAGACCCTCCAGGCCCGATCGAGGGAAGATCGTCACCGCGGTTCAGGGGCATGATGATTTGGCTACCCTGAAAAGATCGAATAAAAAAGGGAGGTGAAAACCTGATGGCCTTCACCTCCCGCGGTGGGGTGGGGTGTTGCTGGGTAAACTCAATCGATTATGGCTTATAATTAGGTATTTGGCCTTTGCGAAAAGCACCTCAATGGTTCTACCTGCCTAAACTTATCTTCTGAATAACATACGCCCCCGGATGGTGTCAACACTAGTTTTTAAGGTAAAATTCCGCTCGATGTATGAGGCTGGAATATTGGGAATTTCCGCCGTTCAGACCGTAAAATGATTTAACATCGGGACCTAAAATATTCTAAGAAATGCGATCCACTGTGGGATTGGCTCGTGAGCTACTTTAAGGGAGGCTGAAGTGCGTGAAGCGCTAGTTGGAAAAGGAAAAGACGCTCGTGGTCTGGTGGCCGTTCTGTTTCTGCTCATTTTTTCGTTCACGCCAGTAGCCATGCGCGCGCAGGATAAATCGAGACCCGAACCGGAGGTCCTCGTTTTCGCGAACGGCGAGAAACTGATCGGACACTTCGAGAGTTTCGCGGGAGGATCGGCCAAATTCAAAAGCGACACCCTCGGGGAAGTTACCGTCGACCTGAGTAAAGTTCAAGAATTTCACACGTCGCAAAAGTTTGCCGTTGTCAGAAAAGATCTGAAACTTGGCAAAGGCAAAATCGACGGCCAGATTCCTCACGGATCGATTTCCGTAGCCGATCAGAAAGTGGAAATCACTCCGAGCGACAACCATCCGGTGCAAACCATCGCAGTCGGAGATTTGGGCGATATTATCGATGAGGCCAGCTTTAATGAGGCTTTGCGTCGCCCAGGTATTTTCGAAAAGTGGAAGGGAGGAGTTGCGTTTGGCACTTCCATCGTCGAGGCAACCCAGAATAGTTTGAGCTTCAACACGAACGTGAACCTCGTCCGCGCTGTACCGTCCGAAAGCTGGCTGCCGGCGCGGAACCGCACGGCCTTCGATTTCTCCGACTCCTACGGCACGGTGACGCAGCCCGGTTCCCCGACCCTGAAGACGTCCATCTACCATGCAGATGCCGAGCGCGATGAATATTTCACGACGCGAGTTTATGCCCTCGGGTCCGTCTCGTTCGACCACAACTTCTCTCAGGGCCTCGATCTGCAACAGACCTACGGCGGAGGATTTGGCTGGACCGTCCTCCAGGCAGCGAGCGAGACTTTGGATTTAAAAGGCAGCGTCAACTACGAAAAACAGGCGTTCCAAACCTC
>JBEKCU010000075.1:0-15520 GCA_050014735.1 Candidatus Acidiferrales bacterium
CTCCGGCAGCTCACTTTCCCGGGCCATCAGAGCCACTCGAAGCAGCGCCGCGACGCTCATCGAATCGCGGATTTCGCCTTGCTTGACGCGCGCGACGGCATCCCAGAAAGGGACCCGCGCGACCTGCAATTGTTCGGTTTCGTCGGGCTGCGCGGAAGTGTGGGAAAGGTTCCACGCCAGGAACATCGCACTGCGCTCATCCGTTACGCTATTGGAAAGATCCATGCCCAGAATTTCCATCCAGCACTCGGCAACGAGGCCGCACTCCTCGCGAAGTTCGCGTTGCGCGGATTCGAGAAGCGGAATGTCTCTTTGTCCGCCGCCCTCGGGAATTTCCCAACTGTAACCGTTCAGCGCAAAACGGTACTGTCCGACCAGAATCACATTTCCATTTTCGTCGATAGGAACAACACCGGTCGCATGATTCTTAAAATGGACGACGCCATAGATTCCCGGGCCGCCGCCCGGACTCAAAACTTCATGGTGATCCACGCGGATCCAATTGTTTTCGTACGCCGTCGCCCGCAAAAGTACGGTCCAGGGATTTTTCGTTTCGTCCATGTTTGCTCCGTCGGCTTCCCCGTTCCGCTAGGCCCCCCTGCTTCCTTTACTTTCTCCGCGCCGACGCAACGCGCTGAATCCCGGCGAGATCGTTCGTAATGGCTACGGCAGTCCACTCGGGAGCGTCGAGCAAGTACGAAACATGTTCCGCCAAATTGTATCCGAGCTCCAGCACCAAAATTCCGCCGGGTTTAAGCAGCGTTGCCGCCTGGGCAATCAGCGGGCCGTACATTTCCGTTCCAAGCTCGCCGCCGAAAAGCGCGGATTCGGGTTCATGCTCGCGCACCTCGGGCGGCAGAGTCGCCGCTTCCCGGCGGCCGATATAGGGTGGGTTGCTGACAATGAGATCGAAGCATCGTGACTGGTGACTGGTGGCTGGTGACTGGTGTGGGATCACATCGAGAAGATCGCACTCGATAAACTCGATGCGCTCGGCGACTCCGTGACGCTCGGCATTGCGACGCGCTACTTCGAGTGCGGCGGCAGAAATGTCCGTTGCAGTGACGCGCGATCGAGGCAATTCGTGAGCCAGCGCAATGGCAATGCAGCCTGATCCGGTGCCCACATCCGCGACTCGAATCTGCGCCTGACGGCCAGCGATATCGGTATCGGCGGCGATCCCCAAACGTTCGAGCGCGACTTCGATAACGTGCTCGGTTTCCGGGCGCGGAATCAATACACCCGGCGTGACTTCAAAATCCAGCCCCCAAAATTCCTGATGCCCGGTGAGATATTGCGCCGGCATGCCGTTCGCTCGGCGGCCGATCAGAGAAAAATATCGCTCGCATGTCTCGGGATCGAATTCCTGTTCCGGGTTCGCGTAAATCCATGCGCGGTCGCGGTCCAACACGTGCATTAGCAGCAGTTCGGCGGCCAGTGGGGCGGAAGGAACGTGACTCAATTCAAGATGCGCGATGGCGGCGCCGAGTAGGGCCCGCAGTGACTGGTGACCGGTGACTGGTGACTGGTGGGGCATCGCGTTCGCGCGTCAGTTCAGATTGAAAAGGGCCCATATTCCGAAGGAAATCCCAGGTTCTGAAGACATAGGTTACAGTAGCACCGCGAATCGAAATTAGGATGAATCACCCGTCAGCAATCACTAAATCACGCTTCCACCAATTCCTGCTTCAATCGCTCCGCCTCGTAGTGCGTCATCAGCGCGTCGACGAACGGGCCGAGTTTGCCGTCCATGACTTCGGTGAGCTGGTGCAGCGTCAGGCCGATACGATGATCGGTGACGCGATTTTGCGGGAAATTGTACGTGCGAATTTTCTCCGAGCGGTCCCCGGTCTTGATTTGCCCGCGCCGCTCGGCGGCAATCGCCTCATGCTGCTTGGATTGTTCCAATTCATACAAGCGCGCTCGCAAAACGCGCATGGCCTTCGCCCGATTCTTGATCTGCGATTTTTCATCCTGCTGCGAAACGACCAGGCCCGATGGAATGTGCGTGATCCGCACGGCCGAATACGTCGTGTTCACCGACTGTCCGCCCGGCCCCGAGGAACAGAACGTATCGATGCGCAAGTCCTTGGCTTCAATCTTGATGTCGATGTCGTCCGCCTCGGGCAGCACTGCAACGGTGGCCGCCGAAGTGTGGATGCGGCCTTGCTGTTCGGTAGCCGGCACGCGCTGCACGCGATGCACGCCGCTCTCGTATTTCAGCTTCGAGTACACTCTTTGTCCCTGAATCGATGCGACCACTTCCTTCAACCCGCCCAGCGAACTGGGCGAACTCTCCAGGATTTCCACCTTCCACTTTTGCGACTCTGCATAGCGCGAATACATCCGAAACAACTCGCCGGCAAATAGCGCCGCCTCATCCCCGCCGGTGCCCGCGCGAATTTCCACGATCACGTTCTTTTCGTCGTTCGGGTCCTTCGGCAGGAGCAGGAATTTGAGTTCGCGCTCGACCGCTGCCCTGCGCTCAGCGAGCTGCTTCTCCTCGTCCTCCGCCATCTGCTTCATTTCCGGGTCGTCCGCTTCCGCGGCCATCTGCGTGGCTTCGGTGAGATTCTTGTCGATCTGCTTCCACTGGCGGTATTTCTCGACCATCTCAGAAAGCTCCGCATGTCTGCGCGCGAGCTTCTGGTAGTTGCCCGAATCGGCGTGCACTTCCGGCGAGGAAAGCTGAGCCGTCATTTCCACGTAGCGGTTTTCAATCTGATCGAGCTTTTCGTATAACGTCAAATCTGCCATGGCTTGCACCTATTGAGAATTGCGTTGGAAATGGAGTGCCAATCGAGAGAACAATCCTGCGTGGAGACCCCAAGCCGGGGTCCAAGAGAGGTTTTCGGCTAATAGAACACGGAGAGCATTGTTTGCAGCTAATAAAATAGCGTGAAACCGCTCCAAAAGCAATTTGTCGAGATGATTGAGAAACCGTTCCTGCCTACTTCGCTTTGCTGAGAAGAGTATCGAGGTCCGCGCCCACCTGGGTGTTGCTGCTGTCGATCTCGATGGCTCCCTTGAAGTATGCGCCCTCCTCGATCATGATTCGAGCGGTGCTCATGTCGCCTACCACGGACGAACCCTTTTTAATCTCGAGCCTGTCCCGCGCGTTGATATTTCCGGTCACCTTTCCCGAGACGACGACTTCACGCGCCTTGATCTCGCCGTCCACCTGAGAATTTGGGCCAACGGTGAGACGGAAGCCCCCAATGGAGATGGACCCTTCAAATTTGCTATCGAGCCGAAGGTCCTCATTGCCTGTGATCTCACCCTTGATCTTGAGGCCCGGTCCCAGGAAGGCGGGCGTGCGCAGGTTCGCCGGGGTAGGGCTTGACGCTGGATTCTGTGTCGGTGGGTGTTGAGAATCGTTACTCGTCCACATAATACCTCCTCAATGCTCGATCCAAAATGCGTGGTCTAAATGATATATCTCTAGAAGAATAAGGGGATTATTGAGACCGGAGCAAGGAATCGATTCAGCCGGGTTGCCAGTTGCACAACTGTCTGCATTTCGAGATATCGGATCTCGGACTCGAGGCCAATAGATGAAAAACATTCTTGCAATTCCAACCAGGCGACGCCGCGCTGAATTCCTTGCCGCGGTTGCGAGGAGCCGCGAACTGCACGGCCATTGGGTGTCGCCTCCGCGGTCAGCCGAAGAGTTTGACCAAAATCTCAAACGGTTCGACTCACCCGTTCATATCGGGTATTGGATTCTGACCGAAGACGACGAAATCGCCGGCGTGATCAACATCAATGAGATTGTCCGAGGCACGTTTCGGTCGGGCTACCTCGGCTATTATTCTTTAGTGCCGCACAACGGTCACGGCTATATGGTGGCGGGTATTCGGGCTGTGGTCTCCAAAGCCTTTCGAGAGTTGAGACTCCATCGGCTGGAAGCAAATATCCAACCCGGGAATGACAGATCGCGCCAGCTCGTGCAACGGCTTGGATTCAGGCTCGAAGGATTCTCGCCTCGGTACTTGAAAATTGCCGCTAGGTGGCGTGACCATGAGCGCTGGGCGCTGACGGCAGAGGACTGGACGAGAGTGCGTTCGGGAGATAAGGCCAGGTCGCGATAGTTTGCCCACGCCAATTCAACTCACATGGCGTTGCCAGCGAGCGCGATCGGTATATCATGGGCGTGCAACTACGCATCGGCATGAATCAATCTCTTCCCATTTCGGGTATCACCGCGTCAAGCATCGACGGCGAATTGCTGTGGGGCTTCTGGTACCCGGCGCTGCGCAGCGACGAACTGCGCGGGCGGGCGCTCGTGACCGCAATGCGGATGGAAATTCCGCTGGTTCTGGGACGCGACGCCGCGGGAAAAGCGTTCGCGCTGCGCGATGTGTGCCCACACCGCGCGTTTCCCCTCTCGGCGGGTTCCTGCGACGGACAGACCGTCGAGTGCACCTATCACGGCTGGCGCTTCGACGCCCACACGGGACAGTGCCGCGAGATTCCATCGATCACGGCGGATTCCAAACTGCAATGCGACCGCATCTACGCAGGAAGTTTTCCGTGCGAGGAGCGCGATGGCTACATCTGGGTGTATCTCGCCAATCCGGAGGGACGTGCGATTGACCGGTCCGGCATCGCGCCTGTCCCTGAGTTACCGAAATTCAGCGGGCATTATCGCATCGCGCATCTCACCGCCGACCTTACATGCACCATGGACACAGGCATCGTCGGCTTGATGGATCCGGCTCACGGTCCTTTCGTGCATCAGGCGTGGTGGTGGCGCAGCCGCCGCAGCATTCGCGAAAAACAAAAGACATTCGAGCCAATTCCCAACGGCTTCCGCATGAGCTCGCACGCTCCCTCGGCCAACAGCGGCCCGTACAAGCTGCTGCGTTTTTACGGCGAGGAAGTCACAACACAGATCGATTTTGTGCTTCCCAATGTGCGCACCGAACAGGTCCGCTGCGGCGCGCGCTGGTTCACGAACCGCACGACTGTCACGCCAATTCGGCGCGATCTGTGCCGCCTGGATTTCGTTGCGGCCTGGAATTTGTTCCCGTGGTTTCCCGTGACGCCATTCCTGCGATTTTTTGGGAAACGATTTATTGGGCAGGACCAGCAAGTGATCGAGCGGCAACAGCCGGGGCTGAAGGTGCAGCCTCGCATGATGCTGATCGACGATGCGGACCGCCAGGCGCGCTGGTATTTCCAGTTGAAGGCAGCGTATTTGGCGGCGCAGCAAACCGGCGCGCCGATGGCACATCCGTTGGATGGTCCCGTGACGCTGCGATGGCGGAGTTAGTTCGCGTGATTTGTAAGTCGCGAGCCGTAATTTGTGATTCGTGAGCCGTAATTTATGAATTGTGCTGTGAAATTTGCACTTTGAGATTCGTGCAGCGCCGAATCACGGAAGATTCGCTGAAGCCATTTGGGTCGACGCACAAACCTGGCACGACAAACATATTTGTGGCTCACGGCTTCAGCCGTGACGTAACCCCGGCACAGCGAAAGCGGCTTTAGCCGCTGGCTCTTCAATGAAGGAATCAGCGGCTAAAGCCGCGTTAGTTAGGCTGGTTTTATGCCACGGCTGAAGCCGTGACGCACAAGACGTGAGCCACAAAACGTGACACGATACGTAGCCCACAAACGTTAACCGGGCTACGACTGTGGCTTCTCCACAAACGCACTGTGGATGAGGAACAGAACCGCCGCGTTGACGGCGGCGACGGGCAGCCCTAGAAGCGCATGACGCTCGGCGATTCCTCGCACGCCGAGAAAGAGAAAAACGGCGATCTGGCGTCCGGCGCCTTCCAGTCCGGCGGCATCGGTCACTCGCGAAGCCCAGCGCACTCCCAATGTCATTGGCAGCGCGAGAACAACTCCGGCTACAGCCCACTCCCAAAGCTTTTCGGCGTGCAGCCAGCCCATCGAGAGCCGCAACAAAAACGCAAACACTAGCGAAAGAAATGCACCGAAGATAAGCACGAGAAAATAAGTGGTCAGGATAGCGCCACCGGCCCCGGTTGGACCGATTCCCATTCCCTGCGGCGAAGCCTTCTCCTGCAAAAACATTGCGATGGTGAGGAAGAACCCCCCGCAGATCCATGAAGTAAGGTAATAGACGAGGCTGCCGTGGCGCGTCATCGGAAAGTAATTAGCTCGTATTTCTCAGAAATCCATCCAAGATCGCTCGTGATTTCATTCAATCGACATCGTCAGCTCTCGCGCGTTGCAATTGCAGGGACACGGCATGCCGTGTCCCTGCGACCGATCGGCGGACGGCCGGTTCCGCGAACAGCCATGCTTCTAAGCCTGAGACGCGCCCGTTTCCAGAGAATTAGGCGCAAACCAAAAGGATGCCGAGTGCAGCCATGCCAGGTGACGCCGCAATGTCAGACGCACGCCGATCAAATTCGTCGCTCGATATTCGGAAATTCCTGCCAGACTTTCACGCCGCAAAAATGCGAGCCCTCGGTGCAGATCGGCGAAGCAATCCCGGCGCGGATATAACACGGCGGTCCGAGATACCGACCGAGCGACGGAAGTGCCGTGCGAACTTGCTCGACCTCCTCCATCGAGGCCTGATAAATCTCCTCTTGCGCGTTGAAGCAAGTGCGCATCGTCCATTTGTGCATCAGGTGCAACAGCGATCCGGTTTCGACGAGGCGAATGGCCTTGGCATTCGGCAGCAAATACAGCGCGACTTCGGCCGGCGCGCCGCGGTCGAGCAATTCGTTTTTCGCAGCCCAGGCGTCGCTCATTGCGTGCTCGTAGACTGCGCGCGCATGATCGTTTCCGGCGATCAGCATGGGCGTCACGAAGTCAGGTGAGCGCGTGTCCGCAAGCGCCAGCAGCGGGCGAGAACCAGGCACCATGCGATGGCGCTGGTCCTGGCTGTCAGCGGTATGGCTGATCTTTTTTGCGAACGTAAAATTCGCGTGTTGTAGCGCGCGCATGATCGGCGCGTGCACTCCGATATTCAGTGTTTCGAGGCGATACGGATTGCGCGCCGGATTCAGCAGCCGGTCGATGGCCTCGTCATCGGAACATGCTCCTTCAGTTAGGCCGAGCACAGCGCGATAGGCTTCTGCGATGATGCGCGGCGACTGCGGCGAAAAATCGGTGAGGACCGACACTCGCCCGGCAAGACGCGCGTCAAATACGCGGGAAAACGCATCACCATCGCCTACCGCCGCTCCCGAGGGGACCGCAACCTGCAACCATTCCGGCATTTCTTCCGGCTCCATCGGCGCATTATCGAAGCGGTCAAAAAATTGGGGATCGACTTCACGTACGCGCGCGACCATCTCACCGATCACGGCGCGAGCCTCGGCAGGAGTATCCGAAGCCGCAGCCATGCGCCAGAGGCGATGCAGGACGATGCCGGAAACCGTATGCACCATCGTCGTCGCCGCAGCGACAGGCAGGACGTAGCGCGCGACTTCGATTCCCCGCTTCTCTGCCTGACGGTCCACTTTTTGCACGCGCTTGGCGTGGGACATTGGGCTGATGTGCCAGATATCGGCCAGAATTTCCCGAGCGTCGTCCCGCAGGAGCGACGTCAGTTCGCGGTAATAGCCCCAGGCGCGGGCAATCGCGGATTCGTAAATCGCGCGCTCGGCGGCGCCAAATCCGGACATCTCCGGAGGCAAGTACGCCAGCGCATGGTCCAGGCGCACGTACCGCTGGCTCTGCTGCTCGGAGTTGTAAAAGGGATGCGCGTGAAGAAAGGACCAGACAAATTGACGGCTGACGTTTTCCAGGCCGAATTCGAAGTGCGCATGCTGGTAAACCGTATGGTGTCCGCCATAAAACGTGGAGGCGCCAATCTGCAAGCGCTGCTTATCGGTGACTTCTTCCGGACCGATGATTCGCGGAGCATAGCAGGTGCGAGCCGCGGCGATTGCGGAATCGTAGGGATGCGCGAAGTGATTGCGCAGCGTGATACGAGGCTCGGCGGCCTCGAAGGGTACGCGATCCGGTTGCGAAGACGTCATGGGTTGAGCGGCCACAGTTTGCCCGGCATCACTTCGCGCGGCATTTTACACCGTCGCGGCGCGGCTGAGTAGCGAACTCCGCCAAATATCTCGGAAATCTCTCGGAACGAAACAAGCGCATAGGACTGCGGAAGAATGTGCGGTGTCATTCCGATCGAAGCTAGGAATCCCTCTTTCGTCTGAATCGAAGAAGGAAAGATTCCTCGCCCTCGAAAAGCGTATTTGTATGACAACGTTTTGAATGGTTCCGCAACTTGAATTGCCAGAATGCCGGGCGTCGTAGCTACTTCTTTTTGTTCGCGTCCTTGATGGCTTGCTGCTCCGCTGCAGCCTTCTCGTATTTTTTGGTGAACCGCTCGACGCGACCGGCTGTATCCAGCAGTTTCTGCTTGCCGGTGAAAAAGGGGTGACAGTTCGAGCATATTTCGACCCGCAGGAATTCGCCCTTGATCGTGGATCGTGTCGGGAACGTGTGCCCACAAGCGCAATGCACTGTAACAGCGTGGTAATCCGGATGGATTTTCGGTTTCATGGAAGGTCTCCCGCCGGCTGGCCGGTCTGCGCAACCCCCGGCCAGGTGCCGGGCCTACAGTCGCGTCGCTTGGTCAGCGGACAATTTAACATCATACGTGATTCGTCAAGCCATGCCAAGCACAGGTAGTGTCGCGACTTAACTTTGAGTTCGGTTGTCGACTAGCGAACCCTGGGAACGCCAATCTCCCGATTGGCGACGGTACCGAAGCACAAAACGCCAATCGGGAGATTGGCGTTCCCACGGGTAGACTCCGAAGCCGCAGCCTCACATTTCTTCGAACGCATTTCTCTAAATTAGGACACTACCCAAGAGTGGGTATTGGGTTGTTTGAAAAGAAACTGCCCGATCCGTCCTGAAAAACACGGGACGGATCGGACTCTGCAAAACCGCCTTGTGCGAGCACGAGGTGCTTTCGCAGAGGCCGCCCGGTGTTTGGGCGGGCATCCGTACTCCCCGGCTACGACCACTCTGACCTACTACCGAGACTCGGCTCGCGTTGCGTAAAGGGCTCGAGGGGCATACACTCCACGGACCAGGATTCGGATCGAAAATTGCGGACAATCGCGATATGCCGAAACTCCAGTTCGAGCTGAAAGTCGGCGACAGCACAATATCCGCCGAGGTCAGCCTCCCCGCCGAACCCATTCATCCTGTCGATCTGCTTCCGGTACTGCACGCATTCAACGATTCGCTGATCGGGATTGCCGCGGATAAAGCAGAAGCAGCGGGACAGCGAATATCCTGCCACGCTGGGTGCGGAGCCTGCTGCCGGCAAATGGTTCCGATCAGCGAGACTGAGGCGTTCCATTTGGCGGATTTGATTCTTGCCATGGACGACGATCGGAAGAGCCGCGTGACCGCGCGATTCGACGAGGCGCTTCGAGGGCTCGCCGACTGTGGCATGCTGGACCGGCTCCGTTCCAGCGTGCCTTTCGATTCGGAAGAGCTCCACCGGCTAGGAATCGAATATTTCCGGCTCGGTCTGGCTTGCCCTTTTCTCGAAGACGAGTCGTGCAGCATTCATCCGGACAGGCCTTCGATCTGCCGCGAGTATCTGGTGACATCGCCCGCAGTGAATTGCTCCGCGCCGCGTGCCGACAACATCGCAAAGGTTCCTCTGCCCGCAAAGCTATCCCGCATCCTGTTTCGGTTCGACGACGGAATTGGAGACCAGTCGCCGCGCTGGCTGCCGTTGCCGCTTCTGCTCGACTGGACGGCAGGACATAAGCGTGACACTCAACCAGCGATTCTCGCGCCCCAACTTTTCGAGAATTTCATGAGGAAGGTTGTGCCGCAGGCTGGCTCGATTGGGGAACAAAATATGGAGGGCACCGACGAATCTAAAAAGTGAAATGAAGAAGACACCAACTGTCTGGATGCGACTGAAGGTTGGTGAGTTCGTGAGTGGCGCGTTTCCTCCGTCATTCCTCACCCTATTCCGCATGAATCAGCACAAAACGGATCCAACTCACAAAAAACGGCATTCTGGGAAACTCGCCTTTCATCTACCCAATCCCTCCATTGACAACCCATCGCGCCTCCGACATTCTAGGCGCACAGGTCAGGGTGAATAGCTTTGTAGGAAGAAGCTGCCTCGGGCTTGATCCTCGTCATGGAGTCTCTCGAAATGTCCACATCCGGCGACAAAAACCTATCCGCCCTTCTCGATGAACGACGGACATTTCCTCCCTCGGAGGAATTCAAGCAGCGCGCCAACTGGAACGATCCCGCGATCTACGAGCAAGCGGCGAAAGACCCGGAAGGGTTCTGGGCGACGGAAGCTAAGAATCTCGATTGGTTCACGCCATGGGAGCGCGTGCTGGAGTGGAACGCGCCGTGGGCCAAGTGGTTCGTGGGCGGGAAGCTCAACGTCACATACAACTGCGTGGACCGGCACGCGCATTCGGCGCGACGGAACAAGGCTGCCATCATCTGGGAGGGCGAACCCGGCGATTCGCGCGTGCTGACGTTTGGAATGCTCGAGCGCGAAGTCAATCGTTTCGCCAACGTGCTGAAATCCCTTGGCGTGGTTAAGGGCGACCGCATCGCGATTTACATGGGGATGGTTCCCGAACTGGCGATCGCCATGCTTGCGTGCGCGAAAATCGGCGCGGCTCACTCGGTTGTCTTTGGAGGGTTTTCGGCGGAGGCGCTGCGCGAGCGCATCAACGACGCGAAGGCAAAAGTTCTGATCACCGCCGATGGCGCATGGCGGCGCGGCACCGTGGTTCCACTGAAGGCCAGCGTGGACGATGCGCTGACGGGAACGCCGACCATCGAAAAAGTAATCGTCCTGCAACGCGTCGGAAGCGCCGCGCAAATTTCGATGGAGCCTCTTCGCGACCACTGGTGGCACGAACTCGTCGCCGACGCTTCCGATGAATGCGCCGCCGAGCCGATGGACGCCGAGGACATGCTGTTCATCCTCTACACCAGCGGCACCACGGGAAAGCCGAAGGGCGTGGTGCACACAACCGCCGGATATTTGGTCGTCGCGAGCACCACTCATCGCTATGTGTTCGACATCAAGGAGGACGACGTCTACTGGTGTACCGCGGACATCGGCTGGGTCACCGGCCATTCTTACATCGTTTACGGGCCGCTGGCGAACGGCACAACTACCGTGATGTACGAAGGCACGCCAGACTTCCCGGATCGTGGCCGCTTCTGGGCGCTGATCGATAAATATGGCGCGAATATTCTCTACACGGCGCCGACGGCCATTCGAACCTTCATGCGCTGGGGCGAAGAATGGCCCGCGAAATACAAGCTTTCGTCGCTGCGCCTGATCGGCACGGTCGGGGAGCCGATCAATCCCGAGGCGTGGATGTGGTATCACGAAACCATCGGCCACGGGCGCTGCCCCATCGTCGACACGTGGTGGCAGACCGAAACCGGCGGCATCATGATTGCTCCCCTGCCCGGCATCACGGCCACCAAGCCCGGCTCGGCCACGCGTCCGCTTCCCGGGATCGTTGCCGAAGTGGTGGACCTCGAAGGCACGCCCGTCGGCCCGGGCGGTGGCGGCTACTTGATCCTCAGCGAACCGTGGCCGTCGATGTTGCGCACGATCTACGGCGATCCCGACCGCTACGTGCAAAATTATTGGTCGCGCTATCCCGGAAAGTATTTTACCGGCGACGGCTGCAAGCTCGACGACGAGGGCTATTTCTGGCTGCTCGGCCGCGTGGACGACGTGATGAATGTCTCTGGGCACCGCATTTCCACGTACGAAGTGGAAAGCGCCTTGGTGGATCACGCCTCGGTAGCTGAAGCTGCCGTTATCGGCAAAACCCACGAGATAAAGGGCCAGGGAATTTCCGCGTTCGTCACGCTGAAGGAAGGCATCGCGGCCAGCGACGCGCTGAAAAAGGAATTGATGGCTCACGTCTCCACGAAAATCGGCTCGATCGCCAAGCCCGACGATATTTTCTTCACCGCCGAACTTCCTAAGACGCGCAGCGCAAAAATCATGCGCCGCCTGCTGCGCGATATCGCCGAGGGCCGCGTGCTCGGCGATACGACAACGCTCGCCGATCCGTCGGTCATTGCGAAACTCAAGGATCAGCACAAGGATGAGGGATAAGACTGTGCGCGTTTCGTCGTTGGAAGATCTAAAACACTAGGCTGAAGAGCCTGCCTGAAACCTGCAAAATTAGAACCCCAGCGGCTGAAGCCGCACTGATTTTGCAGGTCTTATGTCGTGGCTAACGCCACGACCCACGAAGATCCCCATGTTCTCACACAGGCTTTGAGGCCTGCGCTACTACGTTGACGCTGAGGCGTACTCAACCTAACATATAGGGACATGCTCTCCGATAACCAGACACGGGTAGAGGTGTCCCCTGGCGCCCTGAATGACCAACTGGGCCGCCCCCTGCGCAGCCTGCGGGTATCCGTAACCGACCGCTGCAACCTGCGCTGCAACTATTGCATGCCGGAGGAAAATTACGTCTGGCTGCCTCGGCAAGAGCTTCTGACATTCGAGGAAATCGCGCGGCTGGTTGCGGTATTCACATCGCTCGGCGTTGAGGATGTGCGCCTGACTGGGGGCGAACCACTGCTGCGGCGCGACCTGCCAAAGCTCGTTCGCATGCTGGCCGCGAACCCGCGAATCCGGGATCTCGCGCTCACAACAAACGGCGTTTTGTTCGCCGAGCAGGCGGAAGATTTGCGCGCGGCGGGCCTGCATCGCGTGACGCTGAGTCTGGACACGTTGCGCCCCGAGCGTTTCCTCGCGCTCGCGGGCCGCGACGCACACGCGCAAGTGCTCGAAGGCATCGCGGTCGCGCGCCGAGCGGGTTTTACCAAGACGAAGCTCGATACGGTTGTGCTGCGCGGCGTGAACGACGATGAGTTGGCCGATTTGATCGAATACGGACGCGGCACCGAAGCCGAAGTTCGATTCATCGAGTATATGGACGTGGGCGGCGCGACGGAATGGTCAATCGATAAAGTTTTCACGCGCGCCGATATGCTCGACCGGCTGGAGAAGCGCTACGGTAAGATCACGCCCGTCGAGGAAATTTCGTCGGCGCCGGCTCAGCGATTCACGCTTCCCGATGGAACGGTCTTCGGCATCATCGCGTCCACCACCACGCCATTCTGCCGGACCTGCGACCGCAGCCGCCTGACCGCCGACGGCCTCTGGTATCTGTGTCTCTACGCGCAAGCGGGGGTCGATCTGCGACGATTATTGCGCGCCGGCGCAGGCATGGAAGAACTTGCCGCGCGCATCGCGTCAGTCTGGCAACGGCGCACCGATCGCGGCGCTGAATTGCGCGCCGCCACCGGACATCGCGGCATCCTCGTGGGCATCGATCAGCTGCGCCAGGACCCGCACTTGGAAATGCACACGCGGGGGGGATGAGCCAAACTGTCCCATGTCGCGGCTGGACATTAGGCGGGAAAATAGTTTTGTCATTCCGAACCCGCTCCTGCGGGGGAATGACACGCCAAGTTTTTTTTGCAACCCGTTAATTCCCGACCCAGGAAGATTTGTGTCCCTTCGCCCGCCAAGTGATTCACTCGCCATATCCCCATCATCCTCCGTAAAAAATTCTCTCCATTCGGACGATTCATCCGATCTCGCGGAATGACCGTATGTATATTGACCCGCAAGGCAGACATCTTACGGGGAGGACACGACTGCGATGCCTGAATTCAACCTGGAAAATTACATCGAACACTCGAAGAGGGTAGATGTCAGGGACATGGATTTCAGCGAAGTTCCGCGCTATCCGCTATCGCCCGAGGAAGTGCGCTGCCTCACCTACATGATGGATATCGAGGCGCACACCATCGTCTATCTGAAAGGCATTCTTTCAACCTGCGCCGTGCGCGATCCCCGCACCACGTCGTTTCTGAGCTGTTGGGCCTACGAAGAATTCTTTCACGGCCACACGCTGCGACGATTTCTCGAAGCTGCGGGCACCACGTTTTCACCGTTGCGCATGGCAGAGGTTCAAAGGGAATCCTCGTGGCGCGACTGGATCGAAAGCATCGGCTCGTCGCTGATTTGCCAGATTTCGCGCCACTTTCATGCGATTTATCTCACCTGGGGCGCAATTTCAGAACTGACCACGCTCGAAGGCTACGGTATCCTCGCGGAACGCACGCGCCATCCGATGCTCGCGGATCTGCTTAGGCGTCTGGCAAAGGATGAGCGCCGCCATTTTTCGTTTTACTACAACATGGCGCGGGAGCACCTGATGCCGCGCGCAGCTCAACGGCTCACCACTGCCGTGATCAAATATTTCTGGATGCCGGTCGGCGGAGGAGTGAAACCCAATGCCGAAGTCGATTGGATGAACCGCTTCATTCTCGGCGACGCACGCGGCGGGGAAGTTGCCGCGCGCATCGACGCGACAATCGGCAAGTTGCCCGGCCTGGGTTGGTTCGATCGGCTCACGCAATCGCGGGCGGACAGCATCGCTCGAATCGGAACCTTCGAACCGGCACTTTCCACAATGACGGCGTTGGATTAAACCAGCGATTGGATTGTCCTGCGATCGGTAGTGCGAGATCGTTTTTATTCCGCAATTACCTTTTCAATCCTGCGATCAGGAATAAACCAAATTGCCGCGACCAACACGTACAGGGCAATTGCGATCCCTGGATCCACAAACGATAACAGCACCGCCACCGCGTAAATCGCCAGTGAAACTTTGCCTTTGTAATCTCTCCCCACGGCGATCGCCAATACGGAATTCTCGTCGTGACATGCAATGAGGAAACGAACAAGAATCGTGTACGCGATGCCTGCCATAAGCAAGATCACTCCATACAATGCTACCGGCAGCGCCGCAGTATGATTTTGTCCCAGCCACTCCGTTGCGATCGGTATCAACGACAGCCAGAACAATAAATGCATGTTGGCCCAAAGCACACGCCCATTGACCTTGTGCGTCGCTTGAAGCAAATGATGGTGACTGTTCCAATAAATACCGATAAAGACAAAACTTAGGACGTAACTCAAGAATACGGGAAGGATCGGACGCAGGGCTGCCAGGTTTGAACCGGTGGGAACTTTAAATTCCAAAACCATAATCGTGATGATGATCGCGATCACGCCGTCGCTAAACGCCTCTAAGCGCCCTTTGCTCATCCCCTTATTGCGTCCCGCGCGGGAGCGCACTCAATGCGGGTCCCCAGATCGGCTTATTATTCGTCGGGGTGGAGACGATGCGGCCGGTGCTGTCGTCGATCCACTTATATGGATTCGTGTTACTCAGTGAATAGTCATCCCCGGTCCTGGCATCGTGATAGGTGCTGAAGCCGGAGACAAGTTCGTCCATGGACTCGAAACTCTGGTCTACCGAATTGAGATTCTGGATAAACGTGCGTTCCTGACGCAGAGTTTCCTGCATGCGCCGGTTGATCGCTGCCGCGGCTTGTTGACTCAGATTATTCTGCATCTGAATCCAGGCTTGGCTGAACGTCATGCTGTTTGCGACGTGGGTCAGGATCTGTTCCGCCTCGTCGGCGTGCCCTTTAGGGGCGATAAAACCGCCTA
>JBEKCU010000076.1:0-15308 GCA_050014735.1 Candidatus Acidiferrales bacterium
CGCGGGGAAAGACGCCATCTTGCGCGGAGGCGGCAGCGGCAATGGCACTCAACGCCAAAAGCACGATACATGCGAGCGCTAGAGGCGCTCCAATGCCACAATGAAACCGGTAACCACCATGAAGCGCGCGCGCACGCTCTCTCGCTCTATCTTCCCGTTGAGTGTTTCCAGACAGTGAGGCCATATCGAGTTAGACGCTCACCGGGCTGCCAAGTTGCTCGGTCAAGATGCGGCCCATCAGCTGCATCAACGTCTCGCCGGTTTTCTCGAGGACGAAGTCGCCCGCCGAGTCTGACCAGGAAAGCTTGAAGCTGGTGGTCAACGCGGAAATCCAAATCTGGCGCACCGGAGTGTTTGGACTGATGACGAATCGCGTTATCTCGGGATCGTCGAACAGCACTTCGAGTTTTCCGCTCCCGCCCTCGACCTCGAATCCGTGAACGTCGCCAAGATCTTCAAGCTTGCGGCGAAGCGTTTCAAACGCGGCATCGCATTGCTTCCGAAATTCTTTTTCATCCATGGTGAGAACAGAGTACCGCGAACCTATAGGAGGGGCAAGGAACGAAGCATTCGAGACTGTCCTAACTGGGAAGTTCAATTCTGTCGGATCTGCTGGAGGTTGAGCGTTCGGAGGTCCGAGCTTTAGCTCGGACACCGAAACTTCGTTTCTCGTGGGCTTTAGCCCTTGAAGGCTCATGCGTCAGAATTCTTGGGCGTCGAATCGCATTTCTTACAGGCCAGCGGCTAAAGCCGCACTGGTTGTGCCGTCCCTATGGCACGGCTGAAGCCGTGACCCACAAAGTGAAGTTCTCGGAAATATCCTGTTGTCACCTAAATGCCAAAGCTCGGACCTCACTGTTTCAAACGCGCCACTGGTATCGGAGTTTCGAGGAAACCCCGCCCGTCTCGCTGCACTCGGTACGCTCCAGCGTTGTCACGATAACACACCACCCTCTTCAGTTTGCGCCCCACAAAGTGGGCTGCCGCTCCATCATCGAGCGCCAATGTCTCCGGCAAATGTCCTTTCGCCACGAATCGATGCACTGCTGGACGCCGCTCGACTTCACCGTCGTAATGCGGACAGCACGCTCCAGGCAGCCAGCCGAGACAGGGCAGTGGAGCAAGTTGTTCCGCCCACGAGTCTGTAACTCCCCAGTCGAACCAGCAAATCGCGCCCGCGCTAATTCCCGCGAGGACCGTACCTGAATTCCATGCCTTTTTAAGAATTTGTGGCAACTGCCATTCTCGCCAAACCGCGAGCATGCTTTTCGTATTGCCGCCGCCGACATAGATCAAATCCTGAGCCAGCAGAATCTCTCGCAAATTAGGTGTGCGCTCGAAGAAGGAAACGTGCCTCGGGCGGCATCTAAGTTTCACGAACGTCGCGTAGAATTTGGCGATGTACGTGGGTGCATCGCCAGTCGCGGTCGGCAGAAAACACACCGAGGGATTCGATTTGCGAGTTTGCGACAGCGCATACTTTTCCAGAGCAGGGTTGTCAGGACTGGCCGTAAACCCGCCTCCGCCCATTGCTATGATTTGCTGTTTTACGATTGCCATGATGGATTTTTTGTCGTTCCAAGTCTCGCGCTACTCGTATCGCAGCGCCTCCACCGGATCGAGCCGAGCGGCCTTCACCGCGGGGTAGATGCCAAAAAAAAGGCCAACGGTCATGGAGACACCAACACCTAATAGCACGGCCCACAACGGCACGGTGGAGGGCAGCCTCGGTAAGAACTCATTGATGAGCAGACTGATGCCAATACCCAGCGCCACGCCGATCACACCGCCTGCACCAGTTAACACGACGGCCTCGGTCAAAAATTGCCAAATCACGTCGCCTCGCCGCGCGCCGATTGCCTTTCGCACGCCGATTTCACGGGTGCGCTGGGTGACCGACATCAGCATAATGTTCATCACGCCGACGCCGCCCACCAGCAATCCAATCGAACTGACCACGGCGGTCAGCAACGCGACCGAGCCGGTGATTTGCTTGAACTGGTCGGCAACTTCCTGAGCAGTGGACAGCCCAAAATTCTCCGGGGCAGAATAGGGAACATGCCGCCGGCGGCGCAGTACGCTGCGGATTTCGTCCAGAGCCTCCGGCATCTTTCCGGGCGCGGCGACAGCGCCGATGAAATGTTCATCGTCCGCCGGGTGATGTTTGCGGTACGTGCGGTAGGGGACGACGACTTGCTTTTCCGCAGCCGGATTCTGGAAGAGCTGCCCCTTGCGGTGCGCGAACACTCCAATGACGCGGTAGGGAAATCCTTCGACATAAATCATCTTGTCGATCGGATCCTCATCCTCAAAAAACGCCTTGCCTAGATCGAAACCAATGACCGCCACATCGGCGCGGTGAAGATCTTCCGCCTCGGTAAAATAGCGGCCAACATAAGGCTGGATGTTGAAGACGTCGTCGTAGTTCTCATCCGCTCCCAGGTAATTCAAGCCGGTGACTTCCTTGTCCTTGTAGCGCGCGTTGATCAGTGGAGGATGATTGAAGTCATAGACGCGTTGGAAGACCGTCGCGGACACGTTTGTAACCGAGGGGCACTCGTCACGGATTGCCAGCGCGTCGTCCAGGGTCAGCGGTTTCCTGTTGCGCTCCTCGGCGGTCATCTTTCCCGTGCTGACGCCCGGAGCAACCTTGAACACCCAAATGGTATTTGGGCCGTACGCTTCCAGATAAGCGCTGGCGTCCGCGTAGAAGCCCACCAGAATGGACGCAACCGTGATCAGGGCCGTAATTCCGATGACCACGCCCAGCACGGTCAGAAAGGACCGCACCTTGTTTTCGCGGAGCGTGTCCAGTGCCATTTTCGCGTTTTCGCCCAGAGAAATTCTCACGGGTTCGCCGTTTCGCCTTAGATTTCCTGCCGCAGCGCATCGATCGGATTCAAATTTGCGGCCTTTCGCGCGGGATACAATCCAAAAAAAACGCCGACCGCGGTTGAAACCCCCAGCGCGATAAGCACCGCTGAAATCGGAACGTGCATCGGCACAGGAGTGTTCCGGGCCACGATCTCCGCGAACACATAGGCTAGCGCGACGCCGATCACGCCTCCGATGGTCGACATCACGGCGGTCTCGGTCAGGAACTGAAGCAGAATATCCGACCGGCGCGCGCCCAATGATTTGCGCAGACCAATTTCGTGTGTCCGCTCGGTGACAGTCGCCAGCATCACGTTCATTATCACGACGCCGCCGATCACAAGGAAGACGGCCACAATGCCGATCATGGACGTGGCCAGCGCCCCGGTAATCTGTTTGAATAGATCCACCAGCGATCCCCCGTCGAGAATGCCAAAATTATCGAGCTCGTTCGGCTTCAAATGACGTCGCGCGCGCATCAGGAGTTCTGCTTCCTCCTGCGTGCGCGACATCCAATCGCCGCCCTGGGTTTGCACATTGATTGCCAGGCTCGTGGTGCTATTTGCGTAGTATTTCAGCCACGTTTGGATCGGAATATAGACGTAATTGTCCTGAGTCTGCCCGAGCACTGTGCCTATTGGCTTGCCGATTCCGACCACCTCATAGGGGCGGCCGTCGACATCCAGTTGCTTGCCGATCGGATCGGCGCCTGGGAAAAGCTTGTCGGCGACGTCTGAGCCGATCAGAGTGACCATGGACCGGTGCTCGTTGTCGGTGTCGGTGATGTAGCGTCCCTGCGCGGGCTCCTCGGTTTTCATGTCGCCGATGTTCGCGGTCACGCCATAGACCGTTGTGTCTTCGACCGTCTGGCCGTTCGCCTTGGTACGGCCCAGTTGGTATACCTGAGCGCCGACGCGGACCGCCAGCTTCGAGTTATCGCGCACATAGATGTAGTCGTCCCATGTCATGGGTTTGTTTCGCCGCGTCATCTGTACGAATTGATTCACATCTGTAACGATTGGGAAGCGCAGAACCAGGAACACATTCGATCCGAGATTGGCAATGCGGTTTGCCACGTATAGGTTTACACCGGAGATTAGCGCGACCACCATGATCAGCGTGGAAACGGAAAGCACGATTCCCAGCAGCATCAGGAAGGAACGCATCTTATGCGTGCGCAGCGCTTCCAGGGCGACGAAAACGGGTTCGCGAAGTTGGATGCGAGTCTTCATGACGAAGATTTAGGTAAGACAGGCTTCAGCCTGTGTGGTTTGGAATTTACACTGGCAAAACCAAAACCGCACAGGCTGAAGCCTGTCCTACTTGAACCCACTCGATACACGTTTCCGTATATGGTTGGTTTCATTATAGTAATGAAAAGTATAACTTTACGGTGAGACAAATACGAGCCTTGCCAACTTTCCGGGCCACTGAACCTACAGCAATCCCTCGATGGCCTTGGAAATTTCGTCCAGTTTGATGGGTCCTACGATTCGCTTGCTCTGTTTGCCGTCGCGTGTGAACAGCACGCTCGTAGGAAGTCCCAAAACCCCTCCGAACTTCTCCGCGATAGAATCATTCGCGAGAAGTATGGGATAATTCATCGCTTCCTTCTGTCCGTCCACATCGAAGCGCTCCTTATCCAGGAAAGGCTGGACGACCTTTTTCCCTTCTTCATCCATCGAGGCGCCAAGAATCGTGAATCCCCGACCGCTATATTTCTTTTGAAGTTCAATCAACCACGGTATTTCCCCACGGCAAGGCTCGCACCAGGTCGCCCAGAAATTCACCAGGACCACCTGCCCTTTGTATTGCGCCAGGGTCACATCCTTGTCATTGAGGTCCTTCAGCGCGACAGTTGGGGCGTCCATCGGCGCGGCAGGTGTAGTTGAAGAGTGAATTCCGGCGGCGGGAAATTTGTGGTCCGCCCATATCATGATGGCCAGCAGTGCAATCACACCAGCCGTAACCAGGATGCCCTTTTTCATGTTCAAAACTCTCCTACAACGCGAACTTGTTCAGAAAACCAAGTTTACCCGATAGCCAAGTCAGCCGGTTCAGGAAAATCAGTCCGCCGACGAACAGGAGCAACACTCCACTCAACACTTCGACGGCGTGGAGATATCGCCGGAATCCCTGGTAAAAACGAAGAAACCGGTTGATCCCAATAGCGGTCAGGAGAAATGGAACGGCAAGGCCCGCCGAATAGACGGCGAGCAGAAAGACGCCGCGGGAAATTGTTTCCGCGTTTGCCGCGAGAACAAGAACAGCGGCAAGAATCGGGCCGATGCACGGCGTCCAGCCAAAGGCAAAAGCAAACCCGAGCAGGAAACCGCTGGTCACGCCCGAGAGCGCGCCTCCGGATTTGGCTTGTTCCTCGGTCTGGCCGCCGAGATTGCGGAACCGGACGTCGCGATTGAGCCAGCGCGTCATGGACGGACCGGCCAGAAAAATAAGCGCGACTGAGAATAATTGCACCGAGCCGAACAGCCCGCCTGGCCCCACAGGATCGGTTCCATCACGGCGCCACAGAATCGCTCCTCCAAATGCTAGGATTCCGCCAATCACCAAGCCCACGTTTACGGGCAACTTGATCAGCCAGCCGACCAGATGTAAGCCGAACAGGATGATGACGGCTCCAGCCACCGGACCCATTAGCGACTTATGCTGCAACAGGAACTGGCCCACGGCACTGGCCGAAGCTCCGAAGCTAATAAAAACCACGGAGAATCCCGAAACAAACGCAAACGACGAAGCCAGCAGGCTGTTGCGGGGAGTCTGGCCCGCTCGAAGCTGCTCGACTCCGATGCCGGAAAGCATCGACACATACCCGGGCACCAGCGGCAGCACGCAAGGCGAAAGAAACGAGATGATTCCCGCCACAAACGCATAAAGAATCGAAACTTGCATTGGACGAATGATCTCCGGCGCAGGACCTTAAAAGACTGCAATTTCTCCACTTAACTTAGACGGCTGGATACTGTGAAAGACTCAACCCAGTGTCAATTTCCCACATCTGGAGGCTGGCCGAGGGGAATTTATTATGCCCATTGCACAAGCCGCTTGAGTTGCGATTTTACGGCTCTGGTGAACTGAGAAACGGGTGGCGCACGGCCCAATCGTGCGAGCGCTCATAGGAATAGGCGATACGCAGCAGCGTGGTTTCGTCGAACGCGCGACCGATCAATTGCAATCCGATGGGCAGGCCTTCGCGAGTGAAGCCGCAGGGGACAGAGATCGCAGGCAGTCCCGTGAAGTTTGGAGGACGGTTCATCCCGACCACTGCCGCGCGCACGCTGATCCGTTCACCATTCATTTCGACGTATTCGGCCCCCATGGGCGGCGCGGGGAACGGCACGGTGGGCGCCGCGATTGCGTCCACGTCGTGGAAGGCGGAGTCAAATTCCGCCAGAGCTCTTTTCCTTATGTCGAACGCCTCCAGATATCGGATCGCCGGGACATTCCCGCCCGACTCAATTCGCAGGCGCACTTCTTCGCTGTATTCGCCGGCACGACCCGGAAAATAGCCGGCCGCTTTATGAGTGTGGAGCGATTCGGCAAGCGAAATGTCCGTGGCGGCTTCCAGCGATTCATTCAAATGCGGCAGGGAAACTTCACGAACGACTGCCCCATTTTTCTCGAAGTCGCGCAAGGCTGAGTCGGCGGCGTGTCGCACCTTGCTGTCGAGTTTTTCCCAAAAGTGTTCGCGGGGGCGACCCAGGCGAAATGTTTGAAATGGCTTTACAAGAGCGCCGCGGAAATCTTCCACGCGGCGGGGCGAGGAAGTGGAGTCCAGCGAATCGCGTCCAGCGAGCAGGCCCAGCAATAGGGCCGCATCGGGCACGCTGCGAGCGATCGGGCCAACGTGGTCAAACGATGGCGCGAGCGGGATGGTGCCGAATACGCTGACGCGGCCGAAGGCCGGTTTAACACCCACAATTCCGCAGAACGCGGAAGGAATACGGATCGATCCACCGGTATCCGTGCCGACCGATGCCACGCAGAGTCCGGCCGCAACAGCCGCGCTGGAGCCCGCGCTCGACCCCCCGGTCATTCGATCGAGCGCCCACGGATTGTGCACAGGGCCGTAATGCGCGTTATTGCCGGTGATCCCGTAAGCGAATTCATTCATGTTCGTCTTGCCGAGAAGAATGGTTCCGGCGCGCGCGAGCTTTCGCGCAACGGTTGCGTCTGCCTTGGGGACAAAATCGCGCAGGATTCTCGATCCCGCTGTCGTGCGGATGCCGCGAGTGCAGATGTTGTCTTTCAAAGCGATGGGAATTCCGAGGAGCGGACGATTCCGCAGGATCGAGCCGCGGCTGCGTGAAATCTCTTTTTCCGCCCGGCGGGCTGCTGCCAGCGCGTGGTCAGCCGTGACGGTCAGAAACGCGTTGAGCAAAGGATTGTAGCGCTCGATGCGGCGCAGAAATAGTTCGGTCAATTCGACGGGCGAAACCTTCCGCTTCGCCAGCAACGCGGCAAGTTCTTCGATCGTGGCAAATGCGAGGGAGTCTTCATTCTTCATCGCTAGAAAATCTTTTCCTCGCGCCGCAGATTTCCGAATGTCCCAATATTCGCAATATTCAGCGCGACGCGAAATTGATTTTCGGTACGGATCGCTCCGAGCGAGAGGCGCCTGTATTCAACCGAAAGTCCGCAGCACGAGCCGTTATAGCTCACCTGCACGAACTGGTTTTGCAACACGTTCTGCTCGAAGTCGTAACTGAAACCCGCTTCGGCGTTCCAACCGCGGCGATTTGCCGCGCCATATCCCACCTGCGCCCGGATTTGATTCGCCAGCGGTTGCAGAACCGCTCTGTTGTCGATGGAAAAATGCGCCACGGTAAAATTGAAGTTTTGCGTCGCATGAATTTTGAGGAGAGTGCCCGCTGTGGTGAGCTTGTGGCGCACGGTGTCGAAATCCAATCGAACTTCAGCATCGTATTTCCCGCCGGGAGAAACGACCAGGTCGCTATCGATCGGAGAAAAGTGGCGCGCTTCATCCGCGAACGCAAACGGCGTGATCGCGTCGAGCGCCTGGAAAACATTGCGCGTTCCGGGCACAAGCGCGCCGCCGAAGGTCGGATCGAAGTAGTATGCCTGAGCAATTTTCCAACGAACGATCTCGTCCGCGTGGCCGTCCCGGGTGCGGTGAAATAAGCGCTGCGTGATCGAATATCTGAAATCGTTCGTGTCGGTGAGCGTTTCATCCTCGTCGAACAGAATGAAACGGTCGAATTGATTCACGCCGTTCACGTAGTTGTATTCAATCTCGGGTTCGATCGTATGTTTCCACTTCCCGCTGTCGGTATTCCAGACTCGCTCGAACGCGGGCGGCCGGAGATCGATGTTCAATTCGTTCGTCGTGCGGCGCAGAGGTGTCCCGGCCACGGAACCGCCGTCCAATTGGGCGTCGTAAAATGTGGTCCGCACGGTATAATTGGTTGTCATGCCGAGCCAGGGTCCCCAACGAAGCGGAATGACCACTCGTGGCGCAATTTCCGAGCGCTCCACAAAAGCCGCCGTATCGATGCCAGGGACCACGTTTTGCCCATTCGCCGACAAACTTTCATCGCTCCTGTGGTCGGCTCCGGCAAATGCGTCGATGCCGAAATAAAACGGCAGGTTCGCCCACGGCGCTCGATCGACCGAAGCGAATCGTGCTTCGGGAGCGGTGCGCAGGTCGACGGTGACTTGCGGCTCGGCATTCAAAAAGTTCTTATAGGCGTTCGCCGCGAAATCGACGCTGTACCCGTTGAAGTTATTTGTTAGGAACGCCGAGGAGCGCACTTCCGAATTTACCGCCTCGCCGAAGGTCGGTGCAAATGCGAGCTGGTAGATTTGCGAGGTCAATTGATTGAGGTTGGCAACGGCGCGCCAGCCATCCTGCCATTGCGCGGCGAATTGGAATTGCGCGCTGTGGCCTCCCTGTTTAACCAATTCGTTGACGGTGTTCCCCGACGAGTTGACCACCGCGGTCGAAAGGCCCCGATCGATCACCCCAAAATATTTGGCGGAAACCGTCACATTTTCCCAGGGCTTGGCGCGGAGTTCGCCATTCTCCTGCCATCCACGAAGACTGTAATACGCCCCGCCAAGGGAAATATCCGCCCAGCTTTTTGGCGCCCAATAATACCCGTCGCCCAGGACCACGCCCTTGACTGTTGTGTCGGCGAATTCCGGCATGAGGAAGCCGGATTGCCGCAGATTTCGCCCCGCAGGCGCCGATGCGTATGGCATGTACATTAGCGGTACACGAAAGAACCGGAAGTTCGCGTTGAGCATGGCGACCTTGCGGTCCACATAAAGCGTGGCATGAGAAGTGAAAAATTGCCAACTCGGCTTGTCCGGTTCGCAAACCGTCAGCCAGGCATGTTCGATCGCGTAGGTGCGGGCGTCGAGCCGCCGCACCTCATCCGCGTGGAACGTCAACGGATTCGGAGAAACTAGGATGGCTGCATTCGGCCGATGTTCCGCCGTGACCGTCCCGCGCACGTGCTCGAAACGGCCCTCACCGCTTCGCATGTTGAACTCCGCGGAATCGGCGGTCAGATGTTGCGTATCGGCGTCGAAGGTAACGTTTCCGGCGGCGGTGACCAGGTACGTTTTCGCGTTGTATTGAGCGTGGTCGGCGTGCAACACGAGATTTCGATATTGAATTTCAACCTTGCCGTCTGCGAAGAATAGATCGCCTTCCCGCCGTTGCTGCCGCGCTTCCAAACGCACGGTCGCCTGCGAAGGACTCGACGGCGGAATTTTTTCCTGCGCCGAGGCCCCGCACAACCCCGTCGCGAATGCGATCAGCACGCCCAGTGCGTATCTCCTGTATGGGCCGGCCATGTTTTGGAGCAAAGTCATGAGTTTACGCCGCTGGCAACGCCGATTGATACCGAGTCCGTGGAGAGCCGTAGCGGGCTTCACTGAAAATAGCTCGTTAGCCTAGCATTCCCCCTGAAGGCTTACAACGTTTGTAACCGAAATCGATGATTTTCAGCGCATGTTGTTCAGTGCCTATAGATTCGGAACCGGCCCCGCCGGCTGCCTGGGTTATCCGATTCGCGACAAGACGACGCATTTTTTTTTAAGCGGCAGCACTGCTGCTAGAATGTCTCTGACTCCCGATCCCGTTCGGCGAGACATCCGCAGCGCAAAACGGAGCGGTGATAAAAACCTGCCAGCATTGCGGCGCCGTGAATGGCGAATCCGCTGAAATTTGTTCGGCTTGCGACGCGCCCTTGGGCAAGCCCAAGCCGGGCGCTGTTTCGCGTCAACGAGCTACTCCCACGGAAGGTAACCTGGCCGTCCAACCGGAATGGCGGAGCGAGGTCGCGAGCCGGCTCCGCGAATACCGAGTACGCCGCAACGGCGGTCTGATTTCCGATTTACAGTCGACGCTGCCATTCGAAGAAGCTTCGGAACCCGCAGGCGAATCTTCAAACGCCTCGGGCAGTTCGACCGTGACCGCACCTCCCGAGCAGTCTCCTCGCCTGCGGAAGCTAAGGTCAGAGCGCTTTGAAATTTCTATTCCGATGCACGATGCGGCATCGAGACCCGGACAAGCGGCCCACCCGGGATTTGGGCGACAGACTCCTGGATCCACGCCCGACGACATTTTCCCCGTCGCATCGCTACCGGAGCGAAGGCGAGCAGCGCTGCTGGATTTCGGGCTACTGACATTCAGTTATGGCGGCATGCTGGCACTATTCACGGTTCTGGGTGGCCGCATCAGTTTCAACAGGCTGGATCTCCTTGTGTCCGGGGCGACGCTTGTGTTGTTCTACGCGCAATACTTCGCGCTGTTTACAATTTTTGGGGGCTCCACGCCGGGCATGATGATTCGCGGGCTGCGGGTTGTGAGCTTTGACGGCAGTGTACCGAAGTCGCGCCAAATGGCGTGGAGGAGTTTCGGATACCTAATCTCCGCGGGAACGTGCTTTCTGGGATTCCTCTGGGCGCTCTGGGACGAGGACCATCTCTGTTGGCAGGACCGCATTTCTCAGACTTATCTTACGCCGATCGAGGGGGTTGGCGTGACTGAACCACCTCCGAAAGCTACAGCGAATAAAGAATAACCAGCAGTTCGCTTAGCGAAGAAACAAGATTAAGAATCGAAGCATGCCGACAATCTGAGTCGTGTTATTATAGCTGTCTGTCCAGTGGCAAAGGCTGAAGCGTGCGCCACTGCCGTGCTATTATAGTTGGCTTGGAGTTAACGTCTGTAATTAAAGGCCAAAAACGATGAGCCGCCTCACCAGAATTTCCATCGTTACTCTCTCCGTAATCGTCTTCCTGTATGTAGGTTTGGGCTATGTCCTTGGCAAGACCACGGACGACAAGTCCTACAGATCGCTGAGCGTGTTCAGCGAGGTGTTACAGCACGTTCAGGAAGACTATGTCGACGAGCCCAACATCGCGGTCGTTACCGCTGGGGCTTTGCACGGACTTCTGGAATCTCTCGATCCGCTCTCCGGATACTTGAGCCCGCGTGAATACGCCGACTACCGCGACCGCATGAAGACCGCGCAACACGGCGAACCCGGGATGACGATCTCAAAGCGATTCGGCTACATCGTCGTGGTTTCCGTGGTGCCTGACGGTCCTGCCGAAAAGGCCAGTCTGCGCAGCGGAGAAATCCTGGAGGCCATCGGAGGATTCAGTTCGCGCGATATGTCGGTCGGACAGGCCAGCATGCTTCTGCAGGGCCCTCCCGGTACGACGGTGAAAGTCGGCGTCGTTCGACGCGGGAAGACCGAGCCGGAGGAAATCACGATCAATCGCCAGGTCATCGCCCCGGAGCACATTGTGGCGGATCGCGTTTCCGACGATGTGGCATACATTCGCATTCCGGCCATGGATCAAGTGGATGTGGCGGAATTGCACGACAAGCTTGCACAGTTCGATAAGCAGGGTATTCACAAGGTGGTCGTCGACCTTCGCGATTGCACACGCGGGGACGTTCCGAATGCGATTGCTGCAGCGCAGCTCTTTTTATCTTCCGGCAAGATCACGTCTCTCGAAGGGCAGACTGTCACGCACAAAGATTTCATGGCTGAAGCAGACAAAGCAGTGTGGAACTCTCCAGTCGACGTCTTGATCTCGCCGAGCACCTCTGGTGCCGCTGAAGTTTTGGCGGGGGCGATCAAGGGAAACAAGCGAGGCGACGTGGTGGGTGAGCGGACCTTCGGGTCTGCCTCTGAACAAAAAGTGATTCCACTGGATGACGGCGGAGCAGTAATTCTGACGGTTGCCTTTTACTCGACTCCCGATGGTAAATCCATTGTGGATGATGGCGTAGCTCCGACCGTGGAGGTACACCCTAAAGTCATTGATCCTTCCGTCACTCCTGCGGAAGGCGCGGACATGGAAGAGCCTGCGCCGCTGGGACCGGGACAGTTGCCTAAGGCGGCTGACGATCCGGTCTACGATAAGGCGCTCGAACTTCTGAAGGGCGGCGAGGTCAAGAAGGCCGCTTAGGGTGTGAATAACGGAAAAGTCGGGCTCGGCCAACACTTCCCACGATTCTCTTATTATCGGGTTTTTATCTTTTCCACCCTGGTAGCGGTTCTGCTCTACTCGGCGGGCTGCAAGAGGAAATCCCCACCCTTAAGTACAGCGGCGATTCGTGCCATCACGCGCGAATTCGTATTCGCAGCAAAAAATGCCAGCGATGGGCGGGCCGAAGTGGGCATGCACCCTGAATATGCGCCACGTCCCCCGGCAGTTCCAGGCCAGCCGGGCAGGCCCTCAACTCTCGTTGCCGATCACATTTATATCACTGTGCCGCTGGCCAAGTCGGGCGGACCGAACACCGCCGTTCACGATGCCATCGAGAAAGAGTTGGAACGGGTTGCCGAGTATCATCATCTTCAGCGCGTGACACGGCCCGGAGCGCCCGGTCTCGAGCGGTTCGATTATCTGGCACAGGGACAGCGAACGCAGTCGATTCACCTGATCACGCCGCTCGCAACGACGGTAACTTCCTATTCGGCGCCGCGCCATCCGCGACTTGCGATTGTGATCGACGATCTCGGATCCGATCGCGCGCAAGCCGACACACTATTCCGGCTCTCCTATCCCTTGACGATCTCCATCCTCCCGCACCATTCCAATTCCTCGGAAATTGCCGAAGAGGCGCACCGCCGCGGATATGAAGTGATGCTCCATCTGCCCATGGCCTCGTACGCAGGGGATAAAGATGAATCGATCGAGTTGCACCCTGGTATGGATGCGAGCAGCGTGGGGAATGCATTCGCGGCAATGCTCGATACCGTGCCGTATGCCTCGGGGGTAAACAATCACGAAGGCTCGCTCGGCACTTCCAATCAAAGGCTGATGGACGAATTGATGCCTTTATTGCGCCAGCACCAACTGTTCTTCATCGATAGCCGCACAACCGCGGCAACTGTCGCCGAAACTACCGCGCACGCTGCGGGGGTTCCTGCCGCCTCACGCAATGTATTTCTGGACGACGATCAGTCAGCCGCGGCGATTCGCAAGCAATTCGCATTAGCGATCCGTGACGCCCGCGAAAAAGGTTCCGCGCTGGCGATCGGACACCCACATCCGGAAACATTACAAGTCCTGGCTGAAATGCTTCCAGAAGCTGGACGCGAAGGCGTGACGCTTGTTTTTGCATCCGATTTGGTTCGGTAACTTTGGATTTGTCTGTTCCGCCCAGGTTTCATTACAAGTTACCGATTCCATAAATTTTGGGGTGTCGCAGTTGTAAAGGCACGGCTTGCAGTGCCCTGAAGTTGACCCGACTAGCAGTCTCGCAAACAGCCACGCTTTTCAACCCGAGATGCGTGGGGGCATGGCTGGTTAAAAGGACGGCCCTAGCGATGGGGCGACCGCATGGCACGACATGTCGTGCCAGATTGCAACGCCAACATATTCGCCGGGATCCACTCAAGCGGCGCTGCCGGAGGCCGCTAACTCACGGAATGCACGGCAAGGTTGGCAAGAAATGTGCGCAGCGCATGGAAATCGACTGGCTTTGTAAGATGGGCGTCACATCCGGCATCGAGCGTGCTTTTCCGATCTTTTGGAGAGGCACTTCCGGTGACGGCAATAAATGGCATGTGGGCAAGGTGTCTTTGCTTGCGGGCCCAGTGAACCAACGTGAGGCCATTCTTTTTCCCCAAGTGAATGTCCAGAAGCACGGCGTCCGGAATAGGCTCGGCCGCGATAGCCACAAAGCCTGCCTCGAGAGTTTCAGCGAGAATGGCCTCGTGGCCTTCGGATTCGAGCCAATACTTGAGAAGTTCGCGATATAGCGGATCGTCTTCTACAACAAGAATCCGGAGTTTCATTCGATATTCCCCTGGGTGAGAATTGGCCTAAGTGCGGAGGGCAGAACACGCTGCCAGCCACACTATCGTCACAAACACGCTAGGCCTTTAATCGAACTATCAAGCCGGTTCCATAACGGTGCAAAAAGTGGTCAAGCATCCGATGCCCCACAGGAACATTATTTGAAATTCGGACGCGCCGCGGAAATTGGTTCGTCGATTTCCGCGCGGGATTCAAGCTTGGACGCCCAGTGCGACAGGTGTTTCATCGAAGCTTCATGGGTTCGGTCGAGATGAATCGGCGTTATTGAAATCGCGCCGTCGAAAACCGCGGCGTAATCGCTTTTCGGGTCGAGCCCTTCGATGTGCTCCTGCTCGAGCAGCCAGAAGAAATTGCGGCCGCGCGGGTCGGTGCCTTCCTGCAACACATTGCGAGTCACTTTCTTTGACTGGCGCGTGAATCGCACGGCGCCGTTCCAGACCAGCGGCGCGTTTACGTTCAGCAAAACGGAATCCGGCAGACCTTCGGCCAGGACGATCCGCGCCAAATCCCGCGCGAATTTCGCGGCGTGCTCGAATCGAAATCCCCTGCCCTTGTGCGCCACCGACACAGCGATTGACGGAATTCGGTTGATCGCGCCTTCCATCGCCGCTCCGACCGTGCCCGAATAAAATACGTTTTCGCCGAGGTTCCCGCCGCGATTCACTCCAGAAATTACGATGTCGGGCCGGTTCGGCAGCAGCTTATTGAGCGCCAGGATCACCGAATCCGCCGGAGTTCCGTCGACGGCCCACTCTCGTTCCGCCACCTGTTCCCAGAAAATCGGCTGCCGCAATGTCAGTGACTGCGCGGCCGCGCTCCTCTCATGGCTCGGGGCAACGACGCTGATCGTTCCCAACCCTTCCACTGCATGGACCAGCGCGCGCAAGCCTTCCGCTTGGATGCCATCGTCGTTCGTGATTAGAATATGTGCCATAGTTACTGTTAGATGCAGGGAACGCCCTATCCGTGCCGACCCGAAAGTGCTTCCTAGATATTGCTCCTTGGTGCGAGAAAAAACCGATCCGGTCAGACGCGACCGTCGTGCGGTGGTCAAACGAGGTGCCACTACCCTTCCCAGCTACTTTAGCAGCTATGGCAAT
>JBEKCU010000077.1:0-27071 GCA_050014735.1 Candidatus Acidiferrales bacterium
CGCGCGCCACTTGTCTGCACTGAGCGTAAGAATTCGCGACTTCGCTTGCATTCTCCGGTCGAGTGCCGATATCCGGCCGAACGCATCCCCCCGGGACAATCTCGAGTCGCCTGGAGACGGTTGGAGAAAAGGACACGGGCGCCTGATCGCGAGTAAACCGTTGCCGAACGAGCGCGCTTGCCAGTAATTTGACCTGCTCCCATTTCGAGACGGACGGGCGCTGCTGCAACGTGTTGTATCCAATGGCTTCGATCGCATCCAAAACCGCGATTCCGCCGCGGCTGAACATCTCGATATCCACCCGCAATGTGGAATCGACGCTACCGGCCAGTGGCATTCCGAGTGCAAATAAATCACGCGTCCGGGCAATCAAATCCTTCATCAGCGAAACATAGCGCGCATCGAAGCGGCGATTCACGATATCGTCTTCGGTTAGGCCATGAGCGGCAAGCGCCTCAAGGGGAATATAGATCCGGCCTTTTTCCAGGTCCCGCGTGACATCCTGCCAAAAATTGGCGAGTTGCAGCGCCGTGCACGTTGCGTCGGAGAGCCGCTGACGGTTGGCGTCGCGATAGCCGCACAGGTACAGCACAAGCCGTCCAACCGGGTTAGCCGAGTAGCGGCAATAGCCAAGCACATCAACCCACATGGGATACCGATGAACGATTTGGTCCTGCCGGAATGCGATGAGCAGATCGGAAAACGGTTCCATGGGGATATCGCACGCGACGATCGTCCGGCAGAGCGCGATAAACACAGGATGCAACGGCTTGCCAGAGTAGCAATCGCGAAGCTCCTGATCCCAGGCGTTAAGGTACTCGATGGCTTTCGCCGGATCGGAAATTTCGTCGCCGAGGTCGTCCGCCCAGCGGCAATAGGAATAGAGGTTGTAAAAATGCTGGTGGAGACGTTTGGGCAGCAGCCACGAAACCACATTGAAGTTTTCGTAGTGGTGTGTGGCCAGCGAGCGCGTGTAGCGTTCGGCCTCCGCGACCGAGCAGCCGGACGGAGGCGCATGCCGCGCAATTTCGAGTTCAGCAAAACTCTGCATGGTTCAGGTAAGACAGGCTTTCAGCCTGTCCGGTTTAAATTTCGTTCGTCCGAAATTTAGAGAGGTAAAAGAGTATGCGTGCCTGCTTAAAATCCAAGCGACCAGCGGCTAAAGCCGCAATGCTTTAAGGCCTCTAACTCACGGCTGAAGCAGTGACCCGCAAAGACTCTACGGAATCACCGCGACTTTCATTTCACCGTTGCGATGCTTCATATGCTCGAACATTTTCGGCAGATCGGCGAGCGGAATCTCGGCATTCACAAAATCGCTCGATCGAATTTCACCGCGCGAGACCGTTTCGAGCGCTTCACGAATAAACCGTGGCGTATGGTGAAATGTGGACTTAATCGTGATTTCCGAATAGTGAAGCGCATTCGGGTCCACCTGTACCAGAGTGCCGCGCGCGCAGCCGCCAAACAAATTCACCGTGCCGCCGCGGCGCACCATTTGCAGCGCCCATTCCCACGTCTTTGCCGTTCCTACCGCTTCGATCACCGAATCGGCCCCGAGCCCGCCTTCGGTCAGTTCGCGCACGGTCTTGGCTGGATCGGTCAAATCCGGAGCGATGAACGCAGCCTTCGCACCGAACTTTTCAGCGGCGCGAATTTGATTCGTCCGTTTTCCAAGCGCGATCACGTTGACTCCGCGCACGGCAAGAACACGAATGAATTTCAGCCCGATGGGCCCGCAGCCGATGACGACAGTCGTGTCGCCCGGCTGGATGCCTGTTTCATGAATTCCTCGAAGCACGCAAGCGAGCGGTTCCACCATCGCGGCATCCTGAAACGAAACATGATCGGGGATCGCCAGCATGTTTTGCCGGACGATGCGTCCCGGAATGCGGATATATTCAGCGTAGGCGCCGTTGTTGAAGAGCAAATCCTCGCACAGATTGCTTTGGCCTTTGCGGCAAAACATGCAGACACCGCATGGGGCCGAATTGGACGGTACGACGCGCGCGCCGGCCGCCAGGCCGCCGTTCACGTCCGCGCCCAGTCGCTCGATCGTCCCGGCAAGTTCATGCCCGAAGACCGCGGGAGGCGTGATCATTCGCGCATGATATCCACGCTTCCAAACTTTTAGATCCGTGCCGCACGTCAGCGCTACCTTCACGCGGATCAGCACCTCGTCCGCCGCCAGCTTGGGTATATCGATGCTCTCAATCTTGAGATTCTCGCTGCCATAAAGAACGGCAGCGGTCATGTGGCCATTTTTGTGTCCGTTCTGCTTGCTTTGAACTTCTTCGCTTCTTATCAAGGGTGTATCACCACTTTCAGAGAGTCACCTACGGGACGAGCGGCCAACTGCAACGCCCGGTCCATGTCCTCCAACGAAAAACTATGAGAGATCAGTTCGCGCACCGGCAACTCGCGCGAAAAGATGAGCCGAGCCGATTCCTCCTGCCTGTCGACGGCGGCGCTATAACTGCCCAGAATTTCCTTTTCTTCGACGCCAACCGCAGCCGCCGGAAACTCAATCTTCATCTGCGGGTCGTTTTGTGCAAACAGGAGCACGCGCCCTCCGGGCCTGGCGAGAGCCAGAGCTTCGGTAAGCGCGGAAGGAATCGGCACGGCAACCAGCACGGCGTCCGCGCCACGAACGTTGGTGCGCTCGCTGACTGCTTCGAGCACGCGCCCGTCGCGCGGATTCACGGCCACATCGGCGCCGAGCGACAAACTTTTAGCCCGGCGCTCAGCCATGGGATCGCTGCCAATCACATTCGCGCCGCGTAGTTTCGACAGCATCATCAACAGCAAGCCAATCGGGCCCAGGCCCATAACGAGTACCGTTTCGCCGGCCGCCACGCGGGCCTTCTCCACGGCCTTGATGCAGGTATTCACCGGCTCGATAAACGTCGCTTCATCGAAGCTGATATCGTCCGGGATCGCTACCATCCCACGCTCGGCGACCCACGGCATCGCGCGAACGAACTGGGCAAACCCACCGCCATTGGGATCGAAACCGGCCGTTAAACCAACTTTCTTGTAGCCCGGGCATTGCGAAAACAGGCGCCGGTCGCAGTAGAAACACGACCCGCACGGCACGTGATGAAAACTCATAACGCGGTCGCCGAGTTTCCATTTTTTTACGCCGGGGCCGACGGCCACCACGGTACCGGAAACTTCATGACCGAAAATCTGCGGAGCCGCAACGAATCCATATTCGATTTTCTTGATGTCCGTGCCGCAAATCCCACACGCCGCGACTCGGATCAGGACTTCTCCAGCGGCAACTGCCGGCACCGGAACGTCCTCCACAACTACCCGTGCCTTACCGCGGTACACGGCCGCGCGCATTGTCGCGGGCAGTGGAGGAATCGATACGGTTTTTTCCAGAATGGTTCCCGGGTGGCTCATTGCACAGCTACCATATTGGATTCGATCGGGACCAACCGGTCGGCAAGAGTGCCAGTGAAGGCGTCAAGAAAATTCGCGAGTTGCCGCGCGGCAAGCCTGGAATCGCGCGCCAGTGTCAGCAGCTTTGGCAAACCGGACGGCCGCCGCAGCACTTGCATGACAACATTTCCCACTCGAACCTGGCCGCGGGCATCGCAGGCTCGCTCAAAATCGTACGGCATGTCGAAGTCGACCGTGTCGCTGATGGCGCGGATAGCCACCGAAGGCACTCCGTAGCGCGCCGCCTCGGCTAAAATCGTATAGCTTTCCATTTCGACAGCTTCCGCCTGGCTTCCCAATTTACGTTTATGCTCGGAGCGCCCAACCAGGGTCCGCGAGGTCGCAAAACGTTCCGTCTGCTGCGCACCGCAATCCACCGCTGTTGACAGCAACTCACGGTGGCTCGCCACGGCCACCGGCTCGCCCACTTCACTGACCAAGCGCGCCGCCAGAATGTCGCCCGCGCGATAGCCGCTTCGCAAGGCTCCGGCCAACCCGGTCGAGATGCAGATGTCGGGTCGCGACGGAAGAACCGTTCGCACAGCTTGCAGAGCGTGCGATTGCCCCATACCCGTCAGAATAGCGCGGACATGCGCGCCGCCAAATTCCGTTTCGAACACCGGCCAGTCTCCCGGCAAACGCCTGAAACTGCGCCGCCGCTGCCACGGCGCGAATTCCGCTTGAACCGCGAATGTCACCAATATGTTCATCGGCCCCGACACCCAATTACGCCGCGTGAGCGCGTGCCACGGATTGAGCTCCCCTGGCGGCGATGTATCCGTTGGATCCGTACCATGCAACGGCGCGTTCGAGCGCCGCCTCAAGCGATCCGCTAATGAAACCAAGCTCCCGTTCAGCTTTCGAAGAATCGACAAACATCTTGTGCCGCGCCATGCGCACGCCATCCAGCGGAATCCGGGGCTCGCGGCCCAGCGCTCTCGATACGGCCATATCCACGCATCCGGCAGCGAAAGCCAAAGCATGTGGAAATTGCCATCGCGGAGCGCGCCGACCGCTGATTGCGGCAAGCATATCGAGCAATTGTTTCAACGTCAGGTTGCTGCCGCCAAGTATATATCGCTCTCCGATACGGCCGCGCTCGGCGGCAATCAAGTGGCCGCGCGCGCAGTCTTCCACAGGAACAAAGTTCAGACCGGTATCCACGTATCCAGGCATTCGCCCTTTCAGAAAATCCAGGATGATCTTGCCCGTTGGCGTGGGCTTCCAGTCTCCCGGTCCCACCGGCGTGGTCGGGTTCACAATCACGACCGGCAGCCCGGATTCGGCGGCGCGCAGAGCGCGCTGTTCGGCCTCAAACTTCGAGCGTTTGTAATCGCCGATCATTTCGCCGATCGACGACTGCGTTTGCTCGTTCGGCAAATCTCCATCGCGCGGAACTGCAATCGTTGCGACGGTGCTGGTGTAAACAAATTTCTTGACTCCCGCGCGGCGGGCAGCCCCGAGCAAATTTTGCGTCCCATTTACATTCGATTCATAAATCTCGCGCGGGTCGCGCGCCCACAGCCGATAATCCGCGGCAACGTGGTACACATGCGAGACACCTTCGAGCGCCCGATTGAGCGACGCCGCATCGCGCAAATCGCCCGCGACGCGTTCCGACCGGAATCCCTCAAGCGCGCGCGTGTCGCTGGAAACACGCACAAGCACGCGAACGCTTTCCCCACGCTCGGAAAGTTGGCGCGCGACATGGCTTCCAAGGAAGCCCGTCGCCCCGGTGACCAGCGTTTTCATAGAACTCGCAGTCTTCCGTCCGGCGATACCAAGTCCGTTGGCGGAGGGGGCATCAACGTCGAAGTCGAGCCGCCTCCCGTTTGCCCGTTCGTCGGCCCGTTATAACCAGCGCTCTTCTCGGGATGTCCGCCCATTCGTCCGGAAAACTGCCATTTCAGCATTTTCCAGGTATCGCCCAAATTGCGCTTGGCGCCTAGCACCGGCGTGGTTTCAAATCCCACATGCATCATGCAATCCGCGCAGCGCGGGTCATTGCCAGGACCGTAATTCTGCCACGGCGTCTGTTCGACCATTTCCTTGTACGAAGCGTAGTGATTATCCGTGATGACGTAGCACGGGCCTTTCCATCCGCGCGGGTTGAATGTAGGGGTTCCCCACGCCGTGCACTCGAGTTCACGCTCGCCTCGCAAAAAATCAAGATAGATCGGGGACACCATGAGGTTGTGCTTATCGAGCAGCGCCACCGCTGCCCGAAATTTTTCGCGAATGTCCGCGCGCGACATGAAAATGTCCGTCGTCTGCACAGCCGCGTAACCGTATGCCGGTGAAAGCATGAAGCCATCGACGCCCAGCGTGTCCAGATATTCGTACAGGTCCGAAATCTCGCTCAAGTCCGTCTCTTTGTATATCGTGGTGTTTGAGCAGACCAGGAAACCGGCGGCCTTCGCTGCCTTAATGCCCTCAATTGCTTCGCGGTACACGCCGTCGCGTTCGACGCAAAGATCGTGCGTCCTCTCGAGGCCGTCCAAATGGACGTTGAAGAAAAAGCTGGACGTGGGCTTGAACTCGTGCAGCCTCTTCCGGATGAACATTCCGTTGGTGCAAAGGATAACGTGGCGGCCGCGGACCAGAATCTCGCGCGACAGCCGTCCGATTTCCGGATAGATCATCGGCTCGCCGCCGCAAATCGAGACCACCGGCGCGCCGCATTCATCCGATGCGGCCACGCACTGTTCCACCGTCATCACTTCGTTGATGGTGGACTTATACTCGCGAATCCTCCCGCATCCGGTGCACGTCAGGTTGCACGCATGCAACGGCTCGAGCATCATCACCATCGGAAATTTATTGGTGCCGCGAAAACGCTGGGTGGCTACATACTTCGCGAGGTTCGCGGTCATCTTCAACGGATATCTCATTCACTCTCCTAAGCCTTCTGCCTATCGAATTCCCGGGGTTGCACTTGCAGCCCGCAGAACTGCGACACTCGATTCGTCACGTTGCGGTATCGCGACAGCGCGTACAAGGGAAAATAATTTCGGTATAAATGATACTTCAGATAAAAGACGCACGGGAATCCGGTACCCGTAAATTCCTTCTCGGCCCACGAACCGTCCGATTCCTGCTGGTCCACCAAATGATTCACAGCCCGCGCGATCGCCGGGTCCCCGGGCTCGCTCGCAGCCAACAAGCCGATCAGTCCCCACGCCGTCTGCGAAGCAGTGCTGTTCCCCTTTCCCTTGAGCGCAGGATCGTAGTACGAAGCAATCGATTCCCCGAATCCACCGTCGGGATTTTGCACGGCTCGCAACCATTCGACGGCGCGCTGGCAATATTCCCGGGCCGTCAGCGCAACGGTTTCCAGAGCCCGCAGCACTCCGCTGGTTCCGTAGACATAGTTTACACCCCAGCGTCCGAACCAAGGCCCTTCATCGGTCTGATCCTTGAGAAGGAATCGAACCGCACGCTGAATCACCGGATGATTGGAGGGCCATCCGTATCGCCCAAGACATTCGACGACGCGTGCCGTGACATCCGCCGTCGATGGATCGATCATCGCATTGTGATCGGCAAACGGAATCTGGCAGAGGAACTGCCGGTCGTTATTGTGGTCGAATGCGCCCCAACCGCCGTCATTATTTTGCATGGCCAAGAGCCAAGCGAGAGCGCGGCGTATCGCGGCTTCCATCCGGCGCTTGTCCGGATAACCCACTCGCTGAAGCGCCATCAGAACAAATGCGGTATCGTCCACATCGGGATAATAATCATTGCGGAACTCGAACGCCCAGCCACCCGGCAAGACCCCAGGGGTCTTGAGCATCCAATCGCCCGGGCCGACAATTTGATTTGCGAGCAGCCAGTCCGCTGCTTCAATCAGCGAACGATGATTCGGCGGCAGACCTGCTTCTTCCAGCGCGACCATTGCAATCGCCGTGTCCCATACGGGCGAAACGCACGGCTGCACGCGAATTGTGTCGCCTTGCTCAATCTCGAAGCGGGAGAACTCTCCGATCTCACGCGCCGTCAGCGGATCGTCCGGAGAATGTCCCAGAGCGAGCAACGCAAAAATGGAATTCATCATTGCCGGGTAAATCGCGGCAAGTCCCTCGGTGCGCTCAAGATGTTCGAGCATCCACTCTCGCGCCTGTCGCAGGGCGCGCTGCCGCAATGGCTTCCAAGGGACGCGCTCATAGAGCTTGAGGCCGCGGTCGAGAGCCAAAAAGAAATTCCGCCAGCTGAAAAGTTGCTTATCCCAATCGAAGCTTGTGGCCTTACGAGAGGGATCGCGGTACAGCGCATCGACCGCGATGCCATCCGGCACCGCGAAGCGCGGCTTATGCGCATAGAGAATCGTCAGGGGAATCACGATGCCGCGCGTCCACGATGACATCTCGTAAATGTTAATCGCGAACCAATTGGGCAGCAGCATCAGTTCCGGCGGAACCGCAGGGACCATGTCCCAGCCGACCGCGCCCACCAGCGCCAGATAAAGCCTAGTGTAGGAGTTCGACGCCTCGAGCCCGCCAAGCTCGTGCACGCGTTTGCGGGCGCGTTGCAAATGGTCGGAATCCGCGGAATCCCCGGCAAGCTTCAGCGCGACATACGCCTTGATCGTCGCGTTCAGCTCGGACGGTCCGTCATAATAAATATTCCAGCCGCCGTCATCGAGCTGCCGCCGCCTCACGTAGTTTGCCAGCTTCTCGATCCGCTCCGGGTGCGCTTTGCCGATCACATGCAAATAGAAAATGTAGTCGGATTCGAGAGTGGTGTCCGCTTCGAGCTCGCCAAGCCAATATCCCTCGGAAGCCTGCAACGAAAGAAGATAATTCACGCCACGGTCGATCGCGTCGGTGAGGCGCTCCGCCAAAACGGGAAGCGCACCCGCAAAGCGCGGGTCGCCCGATTGCTCAAACTGTACACGCGTTCCTAGTGCCATCGGTTCAGCCTAGCCTCAGAAACCTTATGATGCAGTTTTAGCGGTGACCGTTCATTCGAATACACGAATTTGAGAGCCCTCAGTAAATAAGCTATAAATGGCCTGAAATTTTCCACAATTCCAGCGCGCTGGCCCGGATAGAGAGATCCATCCGCCCCCAAGCACGGGAACACCAAACGTCGAGCCTCTATTATCTTCACGATTCAGATGCGGGTCAACAGGGAATGCAAGCGATGTTAGACGGGAATATAGCCTCTCTCGTTTCAAAACTTCCGACCGTCTAACTATCTTTCGGCTCAAGCCGTTTCTCTAGGTTTCGGATGCGTTTTGCCAGCTCCGGCAAGCGGCTAAACCACGCAAATTGCTCCTTGAATTTCTCCAGCGTCCGGGCCGGGGTCCCCCAGACAATTTGTCCGCTCCGAACGATTTTGCCCGGCAGGATTCCAGCCTGTCCGCCAATCACAGCGCCGTCTTCGACTTTGCAGTGATCGCCCAATCCAGCCTGTCCGCCAAATGCTACGTTCTTCCCAATCGTCACGGAACCCGAGATACCGGTCTGCGCCGCGATCACGGTGTTGTCGCCGACGTGAACGTTGTGCGCAATGTGGACCAGATTATCCAGTTTCACGCCCTCACAAATCTCCGTACGGCCGAGCGACCCGCGGTCGATCGTCGTGTTCGCGCCAATCTCGACGTCGTCGTGAATCTCGATTCCGCCGACCTGGGGGAATTTTCGCCGCTTGCCTGCATCCACCACGTAACCAAAGCCGTCCGAGCCAATCACCGCCCCGGAATGCAGGATGACGCGATTCGCGAGCCGCGCTCCCGCGTAGAGAGTCACGCGCGGATACAGGCGGCATTGTTCCCCGACCGTTACCGCGCGGCCAAGGAAGCAGAATGCCCCGATTTGAGTGCCCGCACCGATTTTTACTTCGTCTTCAATCACAGTATAGGGACCTATGGAAACGTCCGGATCGAGCCGCGCCGTAGGCGAAATCACGGCTGTCGGATGATTCCCAATCGCAATCGGAGCGGGCGGCATTAGCCACTCCGCTGCGCGCGCAAACGCCAGTTTTGGATTCGCTGCGCGCAGCAGCGTCTTCCCTGCCAACGCCAACTCAGGCGCGATCAGCACGCACCTCGCAGCCGATGCCGAGGCTTGTTGCAGATGGCGCAAACTCTCCACGTAGATCAAGTCCGAAGCAAGCGCAGAAGCAGGCGCAGCAACGCCGGACACCGTCGTCGAGCCATCGCCTTCCAACGTGCAGCCCAGAAATTGTGCGAGTTCGTTTGCGGTGCGTATCATAAGGTGTTTTATCTCCCGCATGGATTCATTACGCAAGTCAACACGGTACGTGGAAGCTTCGGGGCCTAAAGGCCCTATACGTTTTCGCCGATTGTCCGACCTAAAGGTCGGACCTCCTAACATCGGAGCCGAACACCTCTTCCAAGATGGCCAGCTAAATCAATCGATATCGAAATAATTTCAGCGGCTGTCGCTCTCCGGACCGCGTATGTGCTTGCGAGAAAGATTTCGCAGCTGCAGGGGAACGCCATGCCGCGCCCTTCGGCCGACCCAACGACTATCGGCTTCGCGAACAGCCCCGCCCCTGCCTAAGATGTGCGAGCCCCGTTTACCTGAAAGACGGAATAACTCACCGCTCTTGCAAAACCGGAGTGGCGTGAAAAGTAGGACAGGCTTCAGCCTGTCTGGTTTAGCCTATTGCCACGCCGCAACCGAAAGAGCACACACTTTGGAGACTGTGCCATTCGTCCACGCCAATCGCAACGCTCACATATTATCGATGCACCGCTCACCGCTTATAGACCGGTGCCTCGCCCGGCGGCCGCGTTTTCCATCGGCGGTGGACCCAAAGCCATTGGTCCGGGTATCGCCGCACGTAATTTTCAATAACGCGCGTGAATCGCTGCGTATTTTCTCGAATGTCCGTTGCGTCATCTCCACTGCGAGTCAGTTCGACAGCCGGCTCGAAACACAGCCGGTATTTTCGCAGCGCCGCGTCCCAGTGAAGAAATCCCGGCACCACTGCGGCGTCGGTGTGGAGAGCGAAACGGGCGAGGCCCGCCGTCGTGCACGCTTGAATTCCAAAAAAATCGACGAACACGCCCTCGCTCAGCAACGTGTTGTGGTCGGCTAGAATTCCCACCGTGCCGCCTGCCGACAACACTTTCAGCACTGCCCGGGCTGATTGATTCTTCTCGATCGGCAAATTTCCGCTGAGGCTACGATAGCGCGTCACCAGGGAGTCCACTCGAGAATTGTCGATCGCGCGCACCAGAAAATGCAGCGGATGTCCAAAAAGCGCCTGGGCGAAGGGCGCAAGTTCCCACGCGCTCATGTGACCGGTGAGAAACAAGACTCCCTTGCCGCGTGCCTGGGCCGCCGCGAAATTCTCGAAGCCGTCCAGCAAGACGATGCGATCGATATTTTCTTTCGTGTATTCAGGGAAATGCGCAAATTCCGCCGCCATCCATCCCAATTGGCGCACCATGCCGTGGATCGCGACGCGGCGCTGCTTATCGCTCCAATCCGGGAATGCCAGCCGGAGATTCTCGGTCCCCGCGCGCCGCAATCCCGGTCGCAGCCAAAACAAAACCGCAGCCGTCCGCGCGCTGAAGAATCTCGCGAACGGTCGCGGCATCGCGCCAATCGTCTTCAGCAGCAGCCACGCCGCCGCATATTCAATGCTTTCTCGCACCGAGGGATTATAACGGGTGTGGCCGGTGGTTTGCGCGGAAGCAGTCGAGCGGAACGTGGACCTCGCCGCGATAGAGCGGTTAGGGCTGGCCGGGGCGAGAAACGGGAGTACCACGCTCTTCGTGATTCTTGTGAAGAGTGCGAATTCTGAGTAGTGTTCCACTTGCCAATGACCACCGTTTCTCAGAGCCTATTTGTTGATAGGTTGGCAACTCGTGCTCCGTGGCTTCAAAGAATTTGAATCCGATTTTGGCTAAAACTGCCAAAGGCTGTATCTAACTGCGCAATATATTGCATCCTACCGAAATCGAATAGGACATAAGTTACATGTTTTCATCGGGTTGATTATGGAATGTGGCCTGCTTCTCTCTCAAATACCCTAACACGGGAAGATCATGCAGCGTGAACTCAAGCGAAGCTACCAAATCGGAAAGGCGATTTACTACATCATGACTTAAATCAAGGTTATATTTCGTGAGGACGAGCATGCAATTCGCATCCAAGCTAACCGAAGCAGATCTCAACGACGTGAGAAAGATGACTCGAACAAGGGACTACTGGGTGAGAATCTTTTACGTTACAGCCATGGTTCCCCTTTTGGGGTGGAGAACATGGAAGTTTAGTTCAGTGCTTTTGAGTCGGACTCCTCCAGACTGGCCGCCTGTTGCGGTACTAGTCGCGGTATTCACGTGTTTCATTCCCGTATCCGTTTACTTGAGAAGACGAACACGATCACAGCAACTAACACAACTGAACAGATCGCGCCCCGACCAGATAACTTTGACCAATGACGGTATAAAATGCGACGGTCCTAACGGAGCAACGAGCCTCGTACCTTGGAGAAATTTCAAAGGTTGGCGGAAGGGACGACGAGTGGTGCTGGTCGAACGGTCCGATGGGAACCGATACGTGATTCTGCCAGTCGCGCCATTGTCCGACATTGAGCGCCAGCCGATTCGGCGGTTCTTGCAATCGCAGATCGCTTCGATAAGGCTGTGACGATTTCGCGTTCAGGGACATCTCTTTTTTTCCCTTGAGGTGAAGGCCCGAATGTTGATAGGTCTGGACATAATTCATTGTCTATTCCTGATCGGACAGGTCGAATGCTGTCGGCACATTTTCGATTTTGGATCGCTGCCACCGAAAGTTCCAAATTGTCGTGGCGAAGCATGGGAAGGTGCATTCCAGCGATGGGTAGCATTGTCTTGCAATATTCCGCGGCTCGGGCGGTTTACGACTGGTACGTGGACTGGTTTGCCCAGATTGCCATATTCGCAGCAATCGTAATCATTAGTATTTCGGGTTGGGTCGTAGCTGTCCGTATGCGGCGAAGAATCAAGAATGACCTTGGAAAAACGGCCGATGAAGGTGACCTTACCTCCATTGAGACTTGGATGAAAGTAGACGAAGTCGAAGAGGAGAAGCACCCAGATCGCGCTTGGGTTCCAGAATCTCCCCCTTCCGACTGTGAAAGCACAAAGCGTGATCTCTGATTATTAAGGACCCTACGACGTGCATGCCACATCCTGATAAGTCCTTCTCGGTAAGTGGCCAGCCGGTTCACTCCGATTACTGAAAACCCGTGCTTGCAATGCTAGACTCAGTTGTTTGGATACTCCTCCACCAATTCGTTCGAGATCTGCCGACGAAGGCGCTTTTCAGATCCCCATCTGGTACGTGCCTCTCGCTCTAATCGTCATCGGGGTGTGCCTGTTCAGCGGGTTGGGCGCGCTGGGACTGGTGGGTCCTGACGAGCCGCGCTACGCTGCAATTGCACGGGCGATGGCCGAAACGCACGATTGGGTCACGCCGCGGCTGTGGGGCGCGCCCTGGTTCGAAAAACCGGTGCTCTATTATTGGGCCGCTGGAATTGCGATGCGCATATTTGGCGTGAGTGAGTTTGCCGCGCGTTTGCCGTCGGCTCTGGCGGCGCTCCTCGCCGTGGTCTCTATCAAGTGGACCGCTGTGCGCTCCTATGGTGTTGGCACGGCATGGTACGCGCTTTTGCTGCTGCCGACGTCGGCCGCAATCATCGGGTTCTCGCGCGCCGCCAGTCCGGACATGCTGTTTGCCGGATTGATTACCGCCGCGATGGCCGTCGCAAGCGAAATGTTGCAGAAGCCTCGTTCCGGGCCAGTTCTGCGCATCGCTTTCGGATTTTTTCTCGGCGCTGCCGTTCTGGCGAAAGGTCCGGCCGCCGTGATTCTCGCTGGCGGCGCGGTATTGCTGTGGGGCGCGCTCTCCCGCCAGTGGCGCGCGCCATTCCGGTTTCTGCATCCGCTGGTCGTCGCCGTGTTTTGCGTGACAGCGCTGCCTTGGTACGTCCTTTGCGCACTGCGCAATGCCGATTTCCTGAACGTCTTTCTCTGGCAGCACAATTTTCAACGCTACCTCACGCCTGTATTCGAGCACCGCCAGCCGTTTTGGTTTTATGTCCCTGTTATTCTCATCGCATCGATGCCGTGGATCGTGCTCTTCGCGTGCGCTCTCTATCGAAAAGGAAACAGCGAGCCTTGGCGAAGCTCACCCGGACTTTTCTTTCTATGCTGGGCCATCTTTCCATTTCTTTTTTTCAGTCTTTCTCAATCGAAGCTGCCCGGCTACATCCTTCCGTCGATTCCTCCGATGTTTCTGTTGATGAGCCGCGCGCTCGACCGTCTTTTCTCGTCCGCCAGGAATACCGCCGCAGGCTTGGTTGGAATCACCGGGGCCATGTTTCCATTCCTTGCTGTCTCCCTCGAAGTCATCGCAATGCGCGTCGGGCACGGCTTCAATGTTCCAGCCTCCCGCGTGATTACGCTCCTGATTCTCGCGGGGACGGGCGGACTCATCGCGATCGGCTTCAGCCTGCGAAAACAGCCGATGGCTGGACTGACCGCACTGGTGCTGCTCATTGTGGCAATTCTGGTTTTCATGAATATTGGGATTCTTCCGTTCGCCGATTCCCGAATCTCCGCGCGCGCCGCCGCGCTCGAGAGTTTCCGGCTGAATCCATCTTCTCAAGATGTCGCAGTCAGCGAACTCAAACGGGATTGGCATTACGGTCTGAATTACTATTTTGGGCGCGATCTACCGGAATGGACGCCGGGCGCCCCGCTGCCGGAATGGCTGTTTACAAACGAGAGGAATGCCATCGGACTCAGGCGTTTCGGAGATCGAATCCATGAAGTCAGTCGCGTGGGAGCGCCGTTTGTAGTACTGATTCACGTCTCGCCCGAAAATCAGTTTCCTCGTTGATCGGGGCCAAGACAGGCCGATGGAAATACTACGGCGACCCCGCAGGCGGCAAATTCGTCAGGAAGAAGCTCACAATGCGGTTCTCGTAATTGCGTTTGTCTTCGTCCACCATACCCGCGAAATTGCCGTGTGTTAACACGACGAGTTCGTGCGGCATTGGAGAAGCATCGTATAGTTTGCTGGTGCTCGCGGCCAGCACCGGATCGTCAGGCGACTCCATATATAATTGCGCGACTCCCGAGAGTCTCCCGATGCGGTTTTCCAGCGGCGGAACATTTCGAAATTGAGGATTCATCCAGTGAAATCCCATCTGCGCCATCTGCGTGACAAAGGGCACGGCGCCAAGACCGGACCGGGAAATCAGCATCCCGACCATTTCCGTCGGATGATCGTACGGAGATTCAACAGCCACCGCCCTCACGCGGCGGTCAGCCGTTGCTTCAGCGAGCGCGGTATAGGCGCCCAGATTCACCCCCCACAATCCGAAGCGCGTTATATCCACATCGCCGCGATTGGCGACCGCGTCCATAACGGCCCGCAGTTCCCCGACTTCCTGAAAGCCCAGCGATGAACGGCCGCCGCTTGTTCCGTGCGCTGAAAAATCGAAGAGCAATACGTTGTATTGATGGTCCTGAAGAGCCGCGGCCAGTGTAACGAGTTCTCCGCGGCTCGATTCATAGGCCGGGCAAAGAATAATCGTTGGCGCGGATTTCAAACCAGGAAAGAACCAGCCGTCGCGGGGGCCTTCCCCAGCAACGGTATAAGGAAGCGCCTGAGGATGTCCGGGAAAATTTTGCAGATCGTCGTGGGAATTCTCAATTCTGCAATGAAACCCATGCGCTCGAATTCGTAGCCGGAGGCTGAGGCTGCGCCCCGGCGGTCGAAACGCAGGGACGGGCACGCCATGCTCGGCTGGCGAATGTTAGCACAGTTAGCGGCGTGTCACGGACGCGCGATCTCGCCGATGTTTCCGAAATACACCGGACCTTACACTGTGGTAAAAAGGGTTATGCAAGCTTTGAGCCTAGGACTGGGCCCTCATCCCATGCAAATTGTAGACCTGCGCCAATTGTCGTCCTGGCAGCTCGATCCGTTGCTCTCCGAAGAGGCGCAACAATGGCAGAACGAACTGCAATGGGACTACCGCGCGTCGGTTGAGCTAATCAAGAAATTTGTGGATGCGCGCTCACTCACCGGTTCAGCGATCATGGAAAATGGGCGCCCCGTCGGATACGCGTTTTATGTCCTTGAGGAACATAAGGGGCTGGTCGGCGGACTGTTCGTCTCTCCTCGTTATTCGCAGCAGGAATTGAGCCAGCGGCTGCTCACCGATACGCTGACCACGCTAAGCGGCATTCCAAAACTTGAGCGCGTCGAAGCACAGTTAATTCCCTTCGGTTACGAGCTCGATCCGGTACTCGTCGAATATGGGTTTCGGCTCTACATGAGGCAGTTCATGATCGCACCGCTTCCGCCAGTGGAAAATGGCGAGGCGCTTGACGTTCTTCCAGGGCTAATCCGCGAGGGCCCGGGCGCCGGACTGATTCTCGAGCGCTGGGATCATCGCTATTTTGAACCCTGCGCGCGTCTGATTCAGCTGGCCTACGCAAATCACGTCGACGGCGAAATCAACGACCAGTACCGCAGCGAGTCCGGGGCGCTGCGCTTTTTGAAGAACATCATCATCCTTCCCGGCTGCGGACAATTTCAGCCGGAGGCCTCTTTCGTGCTGCGGCCTCCTCATGCCGCTCACCTCGCCGGAGTGGTCTTGAACTCCCGAGTTTCAACGGGAGTGGGCCATACGACGCAAATCTGCGCCATGCCCGGATACCAGGGAGGCGGCCTCGGCCGCCGTCTCATGGAAGCGTCCATGCACGCCCTGCGAGTGCGGAATTATAAGAGCGTGTCGCTCACGGTAACCTCGGGCAATGACCGCGCCGTCCACTTGTACGAGAAGCTGGGATTCGCGACCGTAAAAAGATTCGCCGCCGGAGTCTGGACGGGGTATTGACCATTAGCCGTTCGTACTGCCCGATTCCGGGGACGCTCCAAAAAGGTGCTGCCTCTTTGAAATCTTAAGTCTGACATTTCAAATCCCTTCATCGCCGGTGGCATCCCGGAAACATCTCCCGCGCCCGTGCTTGCTGACCGTTTCCGGCCTTTGCGATACTGGGAACCATGATTTGCCGCGCCATACCCGGACTGGCCTTGCTCGCCGTCTTCCTAAGCACGGCACCGGCACGGGCCGATGAAATCCGCCTGAAGGACGGCACCAAAATCATCGGCACGATTGTGGGATTTGAGAACGACTCTTTCCGCGTCGAGACCTCCTACGGATTTGCGCTCGTGCAGAAGGATAAAGTCGCGGACATCAGTATCTCGGCGCCAAAAAAGGAACTCGACCCAAAAGCGAAGTCGAGCGCGCCTGCCCCTCCGGCACCGGTAGCGACTCCAGCGGTCGTTCCCGCAATAGCAAAAAAATCCGTATCGTCTGCGGACGTCACATCCCTGGCAAATGCTTCAGCGCCGGAGCTCCCAGCCGCAGGCCCAAACCCAAGCGCAGGCGCCGCAGGATCTGGTGGCTCTGCCTCAGCCGCGAAGAGTGACCCGGCGATGCCCAGGGCAAAGCCCTTGGTTCCGGCTCCGTCTTCACCTTCGCCATCGAGTCCATCGGCACTTCCTCCGCCACTGGCGCCTGTACCTGCACCGCCTCCGGAACCGCCCGTGATTCGCGACGAGGTTCGCGGCAATCTGTACGTGAATCTTACCTATGGATTCCAGATGTACAAGCCGCCGAGCTGGGACCTGATCCCGGCGGCGCGCAAGGCCTTGCCTGACGCCGTCGCGGCGCTGGGGACATACGATCAAACAACTCTGCTCGTCATCGGCCGGGCGCACTCGAAGGATTCGCTCGAAGCGCACGCCGCCGCCACTGGAAAGGCGCTCACCGACGCGTACGACAATTACCGCGTCATTTCAAACAAGCACGTGTCGATCGCCGGGTTTCCCGCCATCGAGCAGCGCTCGCGCGGAACCGCGGATGGCCGCGACTGGTCGGTGATTCTTTTAACTTTCTTGAAGGGAAACGATGCGTTCACTCTGCTGGGGATGACCTGGGCCGACTCAGACCTGATCCAGGTGCAGGAAAACGTGATCTCGAAAACAGTGAACAGCCTGACATTCGCCGCGCAGTAGACCTCGATAACGTTAACGGTACGATGGCCATCTGCTGACGAACATAAATCACTAGGAGCGGTTTCACAAATCGGCTTCGTGGGTCGTGGCTTTAGCCACGACATTCACGGGCCTAAAAGGGAAGGGGCTTCAGCCCCTGAAGTCCCATCGAATTCGAAACCCGGGTCATTTACTGGACATCTCACCGTCCACTGCCACTCACGCCCCCACGTTCACCGTAACCGAGTGATACCCTGTCGCGCCATCCGGCCATTCGCCTGAGCGACTTGACGTCTGCAGCTTGCCGTTCGCGTCCGTGGCGCGGACTTGAATCTCGTGCTTCCCAGGGGACGGATTCGCCCACACGTACCGCCAGAACGCCCAAACCTGCGACGGAATCGGATTGCTGAAAATCTGGCAAGCATTCCACGTGCCGCCGCCATCCGTTGAGATTTCCACTTTTGCAACGCCCACCGCATTTGTAACGGCCCATCCCGTGATCACAAAATTTTGCCCTGAAATCGGAGCGCCATCGCGCGGATCGTCAATGACGGACTGCAACTGCCGCTCACCCGTGTTCGACCATCCCATCCATTCCCAGTAGCCCAGGTGGCTCTTGTCGACAAACTCGATGCGCGTGAGCCACTTCGGCATTTTCATCCCATACGTGCCGGGCATCAGAATTCGCAGTGGAAAACCGTGAATGCGCGTGAGCGGTTCGCCATCCATGTCGTACGCTAGAAAACTCGCATCGCGCAGCAGGCGCTCGGTGGTGTGGCCGGTCGTATAGCCTTCCGCGGCATACAGGATCGCGTATTTCGCATTCGCTTTAAGCGTGGCTCGTTCAAGTAACGGTCGCAGCAGTGTTCCACGCCACTTGGCGGTGTCGATGAGTCCGCCCGCAATTTCATTCGAAATGCACTCGAGAGTGAGCGTGGTTTCATACGGCGCGAGCTTTCGAATGTCGTCGTAGTCGAAATGCAGCGGCTCGTCGACCAGGCCATCGATCGTGAGCGACCATTTGTTCACGTCAACCGCCGGCTCGCCGTGCGACGAAGTTATGTAAAAATCAGGAACGGGGGCGATTGCCCGTAGAGCCGCCTCCGGGCCGAATTTTTCATAATTCTTGACGTTTACACGCAGCCCGCCAAATCCATACGAAAGCGAACGATATACGGCGTAGGGAATCAGAATCCCCAGCCCTGCGCCTCCGGCGATAGAAATGAATCTGCGACGCTCCATGTGGCCTAATCCGAATGTACCACTAGTGAGATGCTACGGAGAAAGGGCGTAGATGGATGAATCGGTACGAAACGTTACGCCCACGTCGAATCCACTGGCACAGCCCTCAGCCTGTGTGATTTTGCATTGGGTGGGTCGACATTTTTCCGCACTGTGAGAAATATAGACCCCACAGGCTTGACAGGTTACGAAAAAATCCTGGTGCCTGTCGTTCCGAGCGAATCTATCTTCGGTTTCGATCCCAGAAAAGAGAAATTCCTCACCCGCCGGAGCGAGTTCGAAATGACATTTTTTGAGTTTTTCCGCACATTGTTGAGCTTCTGCCACCGGATTTCCGAGGAGGAATGACTACGCTGTAGCGTTTTCGACTTAAGTGCTTACATACGGTGGGAGATGTTTTCGATGACTTTTCGGAAGATTCACGATCTCGAAATTCAACACAGAGTTCACAGAGGGGCACGGAGAAAACCAGGAGAGTTCAATATCGGCTCGTGCTGTGAATCGCTTCTCCCGATTCTCCGTGTGCTCTGTGCTCTTTGTGTTCTCCGCGTTGAGTTTTGCCGGCATCGGCGGATTCGGTCGAGTGAAAATACTTAAGTCGAAAATGCTCTAGACGGTCCGTTTGACAGGAAGGACGTGGAAACGAGGAGTTGTTTGGCTGTTACGTGGGCAAATCCAATATTGTCCGCCTACCTTGGCCAGTCGAATCGTTGCAAGCGTCTTGAAACCAGCGGAGCGAAAAGCCCGCCACGACGGGCTATTACCCATGTCAATACACGCAACAACGCCCCGGTAGCCCCGCGATGCGCATCTTGCAAGGGCAGCCTGCAACAGGGAGGGCATCAGGCCGCGCCCCCGGAGTTCGGGCCGCGTGAAGGCTCTGTAAAAATAGGCCAGCCGATCGTCAAATTCCAGAATCAGGTCGTCGTTCAATCCGGGCGGAACAGGGGACACCAACAAATAGCTCATAATTGATTTGTCCTGTAACGTAGCAAAGATTTCCACCCGGGACTTTATCGCGATATCCGCGGCCTCCGGATCCAAATCCAACTCCGTGAGTATCTGTTTCACTTTGAGGTCTTCCGCGTCGAGGGGACGGATCTCGAACGGCACTGTTTTCGGAGGATGAACAGGGTATCGCTGGCGCCAATCGTCTAAATCCATCCACACGCAGCGTATCGAACGATAATAAATCGACGCCGGAAGAAGTCGATAGAAAATAAGCCGCGGAATGGCCCGGATTCCGAGATAACGAATCTGAGAAACGAACCTGGAAAATAACGAGGATTCGGCAGGGTCATCCCCTGAACGCCATTGTGTGTTCATTCACCTGACCGTCCAGGCGCTACGAGTGTAACGTTCGCGATCAGAACTTCGTCACTTCGGAGAAGTTGAAATCGCGTACCTTCATTGGCGGGACAACCATTTCGAACGATTCTTCCCCGGCGGCGCGGACGCTGGGGCCTAGCATCTCGACATTCGAAAGCATTTCCAGCAGACTCTCATTGAATCGGAAATTTCGAACACCACCGGCTACGCGCCCATGTTCCACGAGGAACGTTCCGTCGCGCGTCATGCCGGTCAAAACTTTTTCGTAGGGATCCACTTCGCGAATGTACCAGAGGCGCGTGACCAGGATGCCGCGCTCGGTCGAGCGAATCATCTCGTCCACCGAAGCGTTCCCCCCACCGAAGACCAGGTTCATTGGCGCTTCGCCGTACTCGTTGGGCAACGGCAATCCGTGGCCTGTTGGCTTTGCTTTCATTTTCCTGGCTGTCGCGCGCGAATAGACCAGATTGCTGGGGACGCCTTTGTCAACGAGCAGGATTTTCTGGCGCGGAATTCCTTCGCCGTCATAAGGCGCGCCGGACTGCAATGGATGAAACACATCGTCATGGAGAATAATATTTTCACCCATAACGCGCTTGCCCATGCGCTTGTTGAAACACGAACGCTGGTCCGCAACCGCCGTCCCCGCAAAATCGTAAAAAAGAAAGCCGACCAGGTCGAGTACGGCGGCTGGCTCCAGAATCACGGTCCATTTGCCCGGCGCGGCCTCCTCGGGCTCGCGAGATGCCGCGGATTTCTCGCTGGCACTCAGAGCGAGCGCAGCAGGATCGATTCGATCGAAATCCGGAGAATTGGCCTTGGCCCAGCCGGAAGAATCGGACTCCAGAATCGTGATCGAAAATTCCGCGCGCGTCTGGCGGTGCGACGCGAACAGACCATTCGTATTGACAATCGCCGATTGCGTCACTCCGGTCGTGAGAATTCCGGCGGCGGTTTGTTTGCGCTTCTCCGCCATTTCCGCCACGCGAGCGACCGCGCGAGCGCGGTCCGCGGGAGTTGCATGCGCCGTGTTTTCAAAGTAGCGCGAGACCTTGCCGTACTTCTGCGGTCCCGGCATCGGCAACAGGCCGGGAACGCGCGGTTGGCTGCGCGCCAGACTCTTCGACGCGGCCACGACGCGGCGCAGTGAATCGTCGTCCGTCTTGTTCGTCGTCGCGCGCGCCGTGCAGCCATCGAGCACAGTGCGCACTGAGACCGTCAGCACTTGCTCGGCGACATTCTGATGAATCGTGTTATTGGCAAAGCGTGTCAGCGCGTCGGAAATTACTCCGATTTGAACTTCCGTTTCGTCCGCGTCGCTCAGCTTGAAAATTTTGTCCGCGATGCGACGCAATTCCGCGTCGGAGAGGAGATGCAGCGCGGCGACTGCCGGACCGGATTTTCCGGTCCGGGCACCCACGATTCGCTTCGCGGATTTTTTCGTCTTCTGTTTCACAAATCTTTCACCGATGCCGGTACTCGATTCGTTCCGAGCTTAATTCCCGATGCTCACGGCAAATGTGCAATATCAACTAAGTCGAACAGGCCGAGTCATTTTTTGCCAAAACGCACTCAATAAATGCCAATCGCAGCATCGCCTCCTGAAAACACGGCTACAGAGACGCGCGAACGGCGCGGAGGATACCAGCCCGGGGAAACGCCCCGGGGTATCGCGCACCAGCCATCTGCCTCCGCCCTGAAAGGGCGGACGGGTCCTGCGCCCCTTCAGGGCGCAAAACAATCGGTGGTTGCCGGAACCCAGGGCGTTGCCCTGGGCTAACTTCCGACCGCGCTTTCAGCGCCGAAGTATGCCGACTTCTTCTCTCGAATCTTGTACGGCTCACCCCTTGAATCCTACCATTCCCGATTTGCCCAGGCGGTTATGAGTTGACTTTCAGGATTTTTCGCTTACTTCGCGAATGCGGCTCCCAATTTTATGTTGCGGAAGCGGGCCGGTGAAGCTCCGTGGCCTGTGCCCATGGTTTGCATGGGCTGGCCTTTGCCACAATTCGGAGTGCCCCACAAGGTCCAGTGTTCCCGTGAGCAAATCGCGTCGCAGCTATTCCAGAATTCGGTGGTGATCCCGCTGTAACTGGGATTTTTCAACATGCGCGTTTTTTTGCCGCCTTTGATTTCCCAGGCAATCTCGGTTGAGAACTGGAAGTGATACCGGCGGTCGTCGATGGACCAAGAGCGGTTCGTCTCCATCAACACGGCGTCGTCGGTATCGGCAATCAGGTCTTCGTAGCGCCATGTGCCCGGCAGAATGCTTATGTTGGTCATGCGAATAATTGGCAAACGATTCCAGGATTCCGTGCGCATCGTGCCGCCGGAGCGCTTCAGGCCAATGGTTACAGCCGTCTCCCGATTCGACAGATAACCGGTAAACAGACCGTCCGTAATGATCGGCGTGCACTGCGCCGGAACGCCTTCGTCGTCATAGCCAAACGTCCCAAGGCCGGGACCGTGCTCCAGCCGCGCATCGGCCACGACGTTCACGATCTCCGAACCGTAACGCAGCTTGTCCAGTTTTTCGAGCGTGAGGAAACTCATGCCCGCGAAATTCGCTTCCATTCCGAGCACGCGGTCCAGTTCGATCGGATGGCCGATGGATTCGTGAATCTGAAGGCCGAGTTGAGAGCTATCGAGAATCAGCGTCTTCGCGCCCTCGGGTGAGTGCGCCGCCGAATGCAGCGCGACCGATTCCTCGGCCACCCGCGGCGCATTCCCAACCAAATCGAGCGATTCCACCAGTTCGTATCCTGCAAGCTGATGCTGCCCGCCAAAACTATTCGGATATGAGCGCTTCTGAATTTCGCTGCCCGCAAACGTCGTCGCCACAATTCCCGCGCCAGACTGCATCTTGACCTGATGAATCACCGAGCCAATCGACGAAGCGAACAACTGCTCGATCCGGCGAAACGCCATCGACGTTTCCGTGAGCGTCACGCCCTTGACGCGCGACATTTCCTTATCTGCAGCGAGCAGCAAATCCAATTGCCGCTCCAGAGGAATCTGAAATGGATCTTTGATGTAGGGATTCTGCCAGGTGTCCTGATAGGACTCGACCGGAACCATTTCAACATCGTGCCGCTTGGCGAGCGCCGATGCTTTAGCGATGGCCACAGCCTCAGCGGCACATGCTGCAATTCCCTCTCGCGTCAACCGGTCGGTGGAGGCAAATCCCCACGATCCGTGCGCGATCACCCGAATGCCGATGCCAAACGATTCGGACTCGGCGAGGTTGCCGACTTGCCCATTTTTTGTGGAAAGATCGCGGAGGCGGATATCCATCACACGCGCGTCCGCGTAGGCCGCGCCACGAACTTTCGCGGTGTCAAGTGCCCAGTTGGCGAAGTCGCGCATCATGAATTTGCAGCAGGCAACACGAAAGACATTACAACACGGAGAGCGAGGAGAAGCAACCGATCGAATGAATTTTCACGGAGTAGGAATTTTAGGGGCACGGCACGCCGTGCCCCTGCAGCCAAAACGACCAAGCAAATTGCGGAAAAACTACGTGCCTTCCGACCAGGACGCCAGATACAGTTCCTGCTCCGGCGTAAGCTTGTCCATTTGCACGCCCATCGATTCGAGCTTCAACTTCGCGATCTGGCGGTCAATCGCTTCCGGCACCACGTACACCTCCGGCTTCAACTCGGACGCGTGCTTGAGCATGTATTCGGCTGAAAGCGCCTGGTTGGCAAAGCTCATATCCATGACAGATGCCGGGTGGCCTTCCGCAGCGGCCAGGTTGATCAGGCGTCCTTCGCCCAACAGATAAATTCTCCGGCCGTCCTTGATCGAGTATTCCTCGACGAACGGGCGTGCGATGCGGTGGTTGCCACCGGCCATTCTCTCCAGCGCGGGGATGTCAATTTCCACGTTGAAATGCCCGGAATTGCAGATCACCGCGCCATCCTTCATGCGCTCGAAATGCTCCGCGGCAAGAACCGATTTGTTTCCGGTGACGGTAACGAAGATATCGCCAAGCTTGGCTGCTTCGGCCATCGGCATAACGCGGAATCCGTCCATCACTGCTTCGATGGCACGCACGGCATTGATTTCCGTGACGATCACATCCGCGCCCATTCCCTTCGCGCGCATCGCAACGCCCTTGCCGCACCAACCGTAGCCGGCGACAACTACTCGCAGCCCAGCCAGCAGCAAATTCGTCGCGCGGATAATTCCGTCCAGCGTCGATTGGCCCGTGCCGTAGCGATTGTCGAAGAAATGCTTGGTTTCCGCGTCGTTCACGGCGATGACCGGATACTTCAGCGTTCCGTCCTTTGCCATGGCGCGCAGCCGGATCACGCCAGTCGTCGTTTCCTCGGTGCCGCCGATGACGTTTGCGACCAGATGCTTGTGCTTGGTGAGCAGCAGCGTTACCAGGTCCGCGCCGTCGTCCATCGTGATCTGGGGCTTGTGATCGATGGTGGCATTGAGGTGCGAATAGTACGTGGCGTTGTCTTCGCCCTTGATTGCATACGTCGGGATCGAGAAGTCCTTCACCAGCGAAGCGGCAACTTCATCCTGTGTTGAAAGCGGATTTGAGGCACACAGGACGAGATCGGCCCCGCCGTCGCGCAATGTGATGGCAAGGTTTGCCGTCTCACTGGTCACATGCAAGCACGCGGAAACGCGCACCCCCTTGAGCGGCTGCTCCTTGATAAATCGCTTGCGAATCAACTGGAGAACGGGCATCTGCTGGTTGGCCCATTCAATTTTTCGCTTGCCCTGCTCGGCAAGCGCCATGTCCTTGACATCACCGGCTACGGTTTGCGCTAACTTTGTCACTCGAATCTCTCCTTATTCAAGGTACACAGGCCTCAGTGCTCTCAACCTGTGAGGCTCTCCCCAAACGAAATCGGTATGAATTCAGTCTTACTTTAACTCCGGAGCGCGACTTCCCTGCCGACAAGCCCGGCCTGGCTGCGAATCGAATCCGCCTTGTCCGTAAGCTCCCAGGTAAATCCCGGGCCTGAGCGCCCAAAGTGTCCGAACGATGCTGTGGGCCGATAAACGGGCCTGCGAAGATTCAGGGATTCGATGATTCCTTTCGGAGTAAGCCTGAAAGTATTGCGAATTAGGTCGGTGATCTGCTCGTCGGGAATCGATCCGGTCCCGAACGTGTCGGCCATGACCGAAACCGGTTCGGCCACGCCGATAGCGTATGCAAGCTGGACTTCCACCTTGCGCGCAACGCCCGCTGCCACCAGATTTTTTGCCACGTACCGAGCCATGTAACACGCTGAGCGGTCAACCTTCGATGGGTCTTTGCCGGAAAACGCGCCGCCGCCATGCCGGCTATAGCCGCCGTAGGTGTCGACAATAATCTTGCGGCCAGTCAAACCCGCATCGCCCATCGGACCGCCGACAACGAAGCGCCCGGTCGGATTGATGTGGAATTTCGTGTTCTTATCCATCAGCGCGGCGGGAACCACTTTTCGAATGACTTCGTCGCGAACCGCATTCTGCAGGTCCGCGTTGGAGACGGAATCGCTATGTTGCGTCGAGATGACGACGGTATCGACGCGCACCGGGCGATCGCCATCGTATTGGACCGTAACCTGGGACTTGCCGTCCGGCCTGAAAAAATCCACGATGCCCTGTCTACGGACTTGAGAGAGCTGCCGAACCAGTTTGTGCGCCAGCGTGATCGGCAGCGGCATTAACTCTTCCGTTTCATCGCAGGCAAATCCGAACATCAAACCCTGATCCCCCGCCCCGCCGGTATCCACGCCCATACTGATATCCGGGGACTGGCGGTGGACCGAGGAAATCACGGCGCAAGTCTCGGAGTCGAAACCGTATCCGGAGTGCGTGTAGCCGACATCGCGGACGACGTCGCGGGCAAGATCGGAGTAATCGAGCACGGCTTTGGTCGTAATCTCGCCGGCTACCATCACCAGGCCCGTCGTCACAAGAGTTTCGCACGCCACGCGGCCTGTCGGGTCTACCGTAAGCACCGCGTCAAGTACCGCGTCAGATACTTGGTCGGCAATTTTATCGGGGTGACCTTCAGTCACGGATTCCGAAGTGAACAGAAATTTTCGCTTGTTCTCGCTCAAGCCAGCACCTCTTCAAAGGAAGTCTGCACGGAGCGGCGGCAATCTCTCTCGTGTTCATCGACGCTAACATGTGACTCCCGCGCTGTCAATGAACCGGCTTTAAGCGTGGTTGGCTAAGACTAAACATCGGAATCTAGGCCTTAATACTGACTACGAGTCATCCGAGGCATCGGCGGCGTGCCCCAGCGTGCCCTTTCGCCTTGACAATAAATAATTGCGGATAAAGGGGTCGAGGTCGCCATCGAGCACGCGATCGACGTCGCCCATCTCGAACTTCGTCCGATGGTCCTTAATCAAACGGTACGGCTGAAGCGTGTACGTCCTGATTTGGCTGCCAAAGCTGATGTCCCGCTTGGTTTCGTCGAGCTTGCGCGTTTCCGCCTGGCGTTTTTCGATTTCCACTTCATACAGGCGCGATCGAAGCCACTTCATGGCCAACTCGCGATTTTTGTGCTGGCTGCGCTCGTTCTGGCATTGCACGACGATCCCGGTCGCCAGGTGCGTGATGCGGACTGCGGTTTCCACCTTATTCACATTTTGTCCGCCCGCGCCGCCCGCGCGAAATGTGTCGATGCGCACTTCCTCCGGCTTCACGACGATTTCGATTCGATCGTCAATTTCGGGAATCACGAACACCGACGCGAACGACGTATGACGCCGCGCGGCCTGATCGAACGGTGAAATCCGAATCAGCCGGTGCACGCCGCTTTCTGTGAAAAGAAATCCAAAGGCGTTCTCGCCCTCGAACCGAACGGTTGCGGACTTCAGCCCGGCGCCTTCACCCGGCGTCAGATCCATCACGGTCGCGCGAAATCCTTTCCGCTCCGCCCAGCGGAGGTACATCCGCAGCAGCATTTCGGCCCAATCCTGCGATTCCATCCCCCCCGCGCCGGGCTTGATGGTCATGATGGCATTGAGGCGATCGTTCTCGCCCGAAAGTAAG
>JBEKCU010000078.1:0-15015 GCA_050014735.1 Candidatus Acidiferrales bacterium
TTGAGTGTTGACCGTTCGAGAGCAGCCCGAGAGAGGCGATAAGGAAATTAAGGAAATAAAGGAGATTAAGGAAGCAAAGGAGAAGACGCTCCGCGAAACGTTACGCCTTTCGAGGTGTTTCGCCGCGGCCTTTCCGCCATTTCCTTTGCTTCCTCCACTTCCTCCACTTCCATTACTTCCTCCTTCATTCCCTCTACTTCCTTTAACGTCCTGCATAACACACCTTGCCAATAATGACCGGCTTGCTCGCGCCAGTCGCTCCGGGCACGTTCGCGGGGCGCTTGTGAAGAGTGTGGTAGCCAAGCACAGCAAATGCGAAGGCCTCCTTAGCATCACCGGAGACACCGAATTCGCCCGGGTCGCGAAGCTGGACTCCGTTCAATCCAGCCTCGATTTGGGCCATGAGCAGCGGGTTGCGCGTGCCCCCTCCTGAAACGATCAATTCCGCGATCCTTGCTCGCGGGGAGATAAAGCGGTAGAAGGCGTCGACGATCGACAGCGCGGTTAAAATGGTCACCGTGCGCACCAAATCGTCCGGTTTTGCGGATCGCGCCTCGTGATGTTTCAACACGCCTTCAACGTATTTCTCGCCATATTGTTCGCGGCCTGTGGTTTTGGGCGGGGACTCGCTGAAATACTTGTCGCGAAGCAACTGCCTGAGCAGGCCCGGAAGCAGCGTGCCGCGATTCGCTGACTCCGCGTCTCGGTCGAACGATTTTCGGCCGTTCGTGAAGTGACGCACCAGCGCATCGATCGCCATATTCCCCGGACCGGTATCAAACGCAAAGACATCTTGAATCGATGCGCCAGCGGGAATCACGGTGACGTTTGCGATGCCTCCAATGTTTAGCGCGACGCGCCCGATCCGTGCGTGACTGTAGAGCATGTAATCGACAAACGGCACGAGCGGCGCGCCTTGCCCGCCGACTGCCACGTCCGCCGGCCGAAAATCGCCGACGGTCGTGATTCCCGTTCGCGCCGCGATAACCGATGGCTCACCGATCTGCAGCGTCGATGCGATGGAACGTCCACAGAATTGGGAAGGAACGCCCTGATGAAATACCGTCTGGCCGTGCGATCCGATCACTGCGACTTGCGATGGCAATACGCGAAATTTCTTGCAAGCCGAGAGCGCGGCATCGGCGAAGATTTCTCCCAACAGGAAATTGAGTTGGCTAATTTCTCCGGTAGTTACGGCGCTTCCTTCCCCAAGCCTCAAAATTTCCTTTCGGACTTCGGGAGGGAAAGGAAACGCGCCAAAGTTTTCCAACGTTCCTTTGTAACCTTTGTCGCCTGCAAAGCGCACCAGAGCCACATCGATGCCGTCCGCCGAAGTTCCGGACATAATGCCAAGCCCCAACGTCGCTTTCGAGCCTTTTAACGTGGATTTCATTTCATCGCTAAAACGCTTTTTGTGTGGCAACTCAACCTGAACGTCAGGCCTAGAGTCCTTGCGAAAATCAGTCCCAACATTTGGATGTCTTTCGGAGGGCCGAGTTTTAGCCCGGCCGGAAAAAGTGCCTTTAGACTGCGGCTTTAGACGCTGAAGTCGCACGTGAATGTCAGTGGATCGCGCGATTCCAGGACGTTTCATAAAATCTGCTTTTTCAAGTCGGCAAGCAGATTGAGCGCTTCGATCGGTCTTAAATTGTCCAGGTCCGCGTCCCGCAATGCCTCCAGCACGCGGCGATCCAGAGGAGTAAACAGCGCTTGCTGCTCTGGCGCGGGTGCTCCGTCCGCATCTGTTCCGGGTGACAACTTTTCGCTCAACTGATGCTCAGCTTGCTCATGCCGCTCGAGCACTTCTCGAGCCCGGGCAATCACGGCCGGCGGCAGCCCTGCCATTCTCGCGACTTCGATGCCGTAACTTTTATCCGCGCTTCCCGTTTCCACTCGTTTTAGAAATACAATCCCGGTTGAAGTTTCCCGCGCTGAAACGTGCACGTTCTTGATGCCCGGCAGCAAGTCCGCCAGTTCTGTCAATTCATGGTAGTGCGTCGCGAATAGCGTCCGCGATTTTGTATTGCTGGAAAGATGCTCGACTACGGCCCAGGCGATCGAGAGTCCGTCGAAGGTCGCGGTTCCGCGTCCCACTTCATCGAGCAGCACCAAGCTCGCTGGCGTCGCCGTATTCAAGATGGCAGCGACCTCGGTCATCTCCACCAGAAACGTCGATCGCCCACGCGCCAGATTATCCGCGGCTCCGATCCGGGTGAAGATTCGATCGCTGATCGGGAGCCGGGCCTGATCCGCGGGGACGAACGACCCCATTTGCGCCATCAGCACGACGAGCGCAGCCTGCCTCAAATATGTCGATTTTCCGCCCATGTTCGGACCGGTGATCAGCAGGATTTGCTGTGCTGCATCGTCCAGGTATAAATCGTTGGGCACAAAACGCTCGCCTTTTTGCTCGAGCAATTGCTCGATGACCGGATGGCGGCCCGCCACGATCATGATTTGGCTGTCGTCACCGAACTCCGGCCGCACATAGCTCCGCGAAGCCGCAAGGCGGGCAAAATTCCCGAGCACGTCGAGTTGAGATACAGCCGACGCGGTTCGCCGGAGCCGTGCAGCCTGCTCCCCGATCCATAATCGCAATTCGATAAATAAGCGGCGCTCGATTTCCCCGATGCGCTCATCGGCGTCCAAAACTTTGCGTTCGTACTCACGTAATTCGGGAGCTGTGTATCGTTCCGCGTTGACCAGTGTCTGCTTGCGCTCAAAATCAGTGGGAACGAGATGTAAATTCGGCTTGGTGACCTCAATGTAGTAGCCGAAAATTTGGTTGAAACGAATCTTCAACGAAGCGATTCCGGTGCGTTTCCGTTCGCGCTCTTCCATTGCGGCGATGATTTGTTTGCTGTCTTGCGAGAGGACGCGCAACTGATCCAGTTCTTCGTTGTACCCGCGCCTGATTACACCGGGGTCCGAGGCCAAAACTGGCGGATCGTCCGCTAGCGCCGATTCAATTTTTTCGCGAACATCCGATAGCTCGTCCATTTGCGAGTGCAGGCCTGAAAGGCGCTGGGACGCACAGTTGCCCAGGTATTTGCGCAACAGAGGGATACGAGCGAGGGACTGGCGAAGCCCCATCAGATCGCGAGGAGATGCGACTCCCAGAGTTGCGCGTCCGGCAAGTCGCTCGAGGTCCTGAACCCCGCCAAGGTTATGCCGAACTTCCTCGCGCAAGACCGTGTGAGTTCTAAGCTCGTCGACGGCATCGAGGCGCGCTTCGATTTCCTCGCGATTCACCTGTGGACGCAGGATCCATTGCCGCAGCAGGCGCGCCCCCATGCCCGTAACAGTTTCATCCAGCGCCGAGAGCAGCGTCGGCGCTGCGCCTCTCCCGGCATCTTCTGAAAAAATGGGTGCCACGAGTTCCAGGTTACGAACGGTCACTGTATCGAGAATCAGCGCGTCAGCCTGCTCGTAATAGCGGACGCGGTCCATGTGCCCCAGGGCAGCGTCGAAATGATTGCCGTTTTCCGGCCCCTTGGCGGAAGTATCGCGCAGATAATGCACCATGGCCCCGGCGGCCGAGACGGCTTGGGCATGGCCTGAAAGTCCGAACCCGTCGAGGGTCGCCACACCGAACTGTTCGCGTAGCATTCGTTCGGCATAATCCGGCCGGAAAACCCATTCTTCGATGCGCGTTTCAACCCCTTCGCGCAGTTCCGAACGCGATCCCGGGGAGTGCCCCAAACCGTCGCTATCGGAGCCACTCGCGCCAAACAGTCCAGCTTGTCTGGGAAGCAGAATTTCACGTGGTTTCAATCGGTGCAACTCATCGCGCAGCTTCTCATCGGCGTCGGTGCCGGAAAACTCCGTCACCAGGAACTCACCGGTGGTCACGTCCGCGTAGGCGAGGCCAACAGGCGTTCCGGACGCTCCCCGGGATATTGCGGCGAGGTAATTATTTTCCTTGGCTTCGAGGACGTTCAGGCTCGTCGCCGTTCCGGGCGTGATCACGCGAACCACTTCCCGCCGAACAAGCTTCTTCCCAGGGCCCGGCTGCTCCATCTGATCGCAGACCGCGATTTTGTACCCAGCCCGCAGCAGGCGCGCAATGTATCCCTCCGCGGCGTGATAAGGGACTCCGCACATGGGCACGGGCTCGCCCTTTTCACGGTTTCGAGAGGTCAGCGTGATTTGCAACTCGCGCGAGGCAGCGATCGCATCCTCGTAAAACAATTCGTAGAAGTCGCCCAGGCGAAACAAGACCAGCGCGTGAGGATACCGCGTCTTGATACCCTGGTACTGCCGCATCAGCGGTGTGGCTGCTTCAATCATGTAATCTTGGAGCGCCAGGAAATAGAAAGCCGGGCGGCAACAGAAAGTTTATACCTTCTGGTTTTGCTCCTGTCGAGTCAGTGACTGACGCAAATTCGGTCTTGCGCGCAGCCTGGACATATACAATTGGACTATGCGACGAGCTGCTCCAACTCACGAAATTGAAATTAAGCTTCGCGTATCCGATGTTTCTGCTCTGCGCCATCGCCTGAAGCAATTGCGGGCAACGCAAATCGTTCCGCGCACATTTGAATCCAATACACTATACGACACACCGGAAGAAGATCTGCGGCGTCGCGGGCAGCTTATCCGTGTGCGATCCGAGCAGTCTGCGTCGAACCGAATCAAAAGAAGCGTGAACCGAACGCATACCGCCATCGTAACCTACAAGGGTCCTTCCCTCCGATCGACCAGGCTGAAAAGAGGGGGCAGAGAGTTGAAGGGACGTTATAAGATCAGGGAAGAAGCAGAGGTAACAGTCGAGGACGGGAAGCAGATGACTCGAATTCTCCGCTGCTTAGGTTTGCGCCCGATGTTCCAATATGAAAAGTTCCGCACCACCTATACGCTGCCTGATATTCCGAACGTGAAAGTTGAGCTCGATGAGACGCCCATTGGTTTATTTCTTGAGCTCGAAGGTGCAGTTTCCGTGATTGACCGGGCCGCTCGATCTCTCGGGTATTCGAGTTCGGACTACATCTCAAAGACGTACGGAGCCCTGTACGTTGCCGATTGCCGCCGGCGAGGAATAAAATCCACCGATATGTTGTTCCCGGCAACAAAAAGTTTGTCATAAATCGCACTCTTCCCTTGACAAAGATTTGAACACCGTTTACCTACTGAGTTGGAGTTTTTTTGCGTGGATATGAGCGAATCGGAAACGCAAGAGCCCTTCCCAAGTAGGGAACGAATTGTGGTGTGGCGTTTCGCCAAGTTCCTTCAGACCGGCGCCCGATGGACTGTCAGCCGTGCTTTGAGAGGGACCCGCAGAGGCCTCGGGTAGACCTGGATTTTTCCCATACCCGCGGCTGAGGCCACACCTTGGACGCGGATTTCAAGTGATCGAATTTCAAGTCTTGACGATCCCGCACGCGGTAGCTCTAGGAATGCTCTGTGTGAACGTAGGCTTGGAGTTGGCTGGTTCTTACAGTCACGCGGAATTTCTGGTTGGCCACGGCCTATGGGGCGCAGACAACTTAAGCCGGGCTATTCCGAACCCTGTGATCAGCGGGTGGAGTATCGGGCTGTTGGTCTAAATCGAATGCTGTCGAATCATCAATTGACCCACGAAAGGAGGCGAAATGCTGCATGCAACGGATCTCTTGGGCGGAGCGGCCTATGACCGTGACGATCACTTTGTTGGCCGTGTCACCGAGCTTTTTATTGAGCCGGCTGATCAGCCCAACCGTGTGGCGCGCCTCCTGCTCGGCCGGGGAAAATACCTTCCGTTGATTGTGCGGTATGACCACATCGCCTTTGTCGCCCCGGGCGTCGTCAGGCTAAACGTGGAAGAAAAGGAACTCGAACATTTTCAACCGAACGAAGGCTGGCTCGCTCTCCGCAAGGATTTACTGGACCAGCAGATCATTGACACCAGCGGGCGCAAAGTTGTGCGTGTCAATGACATCGATCTGACCGAACATCGCAACAATGGCACCGTCGAGCTTCGTGTCACTCAAGTTGACGTTGGCTTGACAGGCGCGGCACGGCGCCTGCTTCACGGCGTTGCTTCTCCCGGCTTGATTCGCGGATTGGCGACAAAGCTGCCGACCCGGGTGATCCCTTGGGAGTTCGTGAACCTGATCGAACCTGACCCGTTGCGCCGCGTCAAGCTGCGGATTACACACCAGAAACTTGAGCGAATGCACCCCGCCGATCTGGCCGACATCATGGAGGAGATCTCCCCGGTCGAGCGGCAATCCATAATTGCGTCGCTCGATGAAGAAACCGCCGCCGAGGCCCTTGCGGAACTCGACAAGCGGCTCACCACGCAGATTGTCGAGACCCTGGATCCGGAAAAGGCGGCTGACATTCTCGAAGAAATGGATCCGGACCAGGCCGCCGACGTCATTGCTGGTCTGACGCCGGAAAGTTCCCAGGAAGTATTGAGCGAGATGCCAGGGGAAGAAGCGCGCGAAGTGCGAGAACTCATGAAATTCGACGAGAATTCCGCTGGCGGCATGATGAACACGGATTTCATTTTTGTGGGTGACATGGCAACGCGTGATGAAGTCATCGCTTGGGTCCGTGAAAAAGATGTGGACCTCGAGCAGCTCGACACTGTGTTCCTTATCGACAAGAATGCCAAATTTTCTGGAGCTGTCTCGCTGGGACGTCTCTTGTTCGCACCCGGCGAGGAACCAATGGAAGCACTGAAGGCGGAGCCGTTGCTGTCGGTTCCTCCCGACGCCGATCAAAAAGAGGTATTTGAATTATTCGACAAATACAACCTTCACAGTTTAGCTGTTGTCGATGAGCAGGGCAGGCCGATCGGTGCAATTGAAGTGGATGACATTGTAACGCGACTTCGAAATGGCTAGATGGCTCGACATCACGGATCCTTTGGCTCTGCGCGAGATCTCGGGATTCTTTGTGGGTCCTGGCTTAAGCCACGACGTAAGAGTTGCAAAGTCAATCCGGCTTCAGCCGCTGAGCTTCTAAGTTTTCAGCTCTAATTAATACGGACTCTCCAGCCGCTGGCTGGTTCGAAAGGTCAAAACCGTGGCAGTGCTCCGGAAGCACGAAGAAAACAAAGAGCCAGCAGAGCAGCAGGCTTTGCAGGTCTCCGCGCCCGTAACTCGGTGGAAGCTCGTCCCGGGATGGGTTGAGCCCTGGCGTGCTCGTGCGTCCGAGTGGGGCAAGCGGACCCGCCTCTTGCGCCGCCGACTGCTATTGTTTCTCGCTGTTGTAGGACCCGGGGTCATCACCTCCAACGTGGACAATGACGCGGGCGGGATTTCCGTCTACTCGCAAGCCGGAGCGATGTACGGGTACGCCCTGCTGTGGTCGCTGATCCCCATGACGATCGCACTGTACGTTACCGAGGAAATGTGCGCCCGGATGGGCGTGGTGACCGGCAAAGGGCTCTCGGATCTGATTCGCGAGGAATTCGGTTTCCGCCCAACTTTTTTCGTTATTCTCGCTGGACTCGTCGTGGATATGGGAAACGTCGCTGCCGAATTTGCCGGGGTAGCGGCATCGATGCAGTTGTTTGGAATCTCAAAATATATTTCAGTGCCTCTGGCGGCGCTTGCGGTTTGGCTTCTTGTGCTCCGAGGGACCTATCGCCAGGTCGAAAAGATATTTCTTGCGGCCTGCGTGCTCTATCTTTCGTACGTTGCGTCCGCGTTCCTGGCAAAGCCCGACTGGCTCTTGGCCGCTCGCAACACGGTGATCCTAACAATGCATCTGAATGGCGGCTATCTCTTGATGCTGACCGCTTTGATCGGTACCACGATTGCGCCGTGGCAATTCTTCTACATGCAGGCAAGCTTTGTTGAGAAGCGTGTTGCCGCGCGGCAATACAGCCAGGCTCGCGCCGACGTGCTCATCGGCAGCGTGAGCTGCATGGTCATCGTGTTCTTCATTATCGTCTGCACCGGGGCGACCCTCTTCGTCTCAGGCCATCACGTCATCAACGACGCCGGAGACGCTGCCCAAGCTCTTGTGCCCTTGGCTGGAAAATGGGCCGCCATGCTGTTCGCGTTTGGATTGCTGAACGCCTCCTTATTCGCGGCGTCCATTTTGCCGTTGTCCACGGCTCACGTGATCTGCGAGGGCATGGGTTTTGAGGCGGGGATCGATCACAAGTTCAACGATGCGCCCATCTTCTACAGCCTCTATACCGGAATGATCGTGGTTGGAGCCGCGGTGATTTTGATTCCGCACGCTCCCCTCGAGAAAATTCTAATTCTCTCGCAGGTGGGAAATGGCGTATGGCTGCCCGTCGTATTGATTTTCATGTTATTGCTTGTGAATCGACGCGATTTAATGGGCGACCAGGTCAATACGCCCACATTCAACGTCGTAGCTTGGGTTACTGCTATTGCAGTAATCGTGTTAACTCTGATTCTGGTCTACGTAACGATCTTCCATTCAGGCGGCGGAGTTCCCGGCATCTAACCCCCAAAATGTGACTGGAAGTAACGTCACGTTCACGGGCCGTTCATCGTTTCCTGCCTGATTTCAGGCAATATTACAGGCTTCTTGCGCGCGGTGAACGGCCCGCGCGCTTGCGAGGCCATGATTCTGTCACGATTCAGAAAAGTTTCGCGATTCCCGCTGGTTGTTGTGGCACTCTGTTTTTTTTCACCCGTCGCAATGGCGCAGGCTTCCAAGAATGAAGTCTGCCCTCGTCCGCCCGCGAGAAGCTCCGTCTCTGAGCCGGAAGATCTCCGCAGCGAAAACGGAGTGCTGCGAGTCGATTTTGCGTATCGAAGCTCTGTCGATGCGAATGGAAAATTACGCTACTGCTATATCTATAAGGACGGAAGCCAGGCGCCGAACTTGCGTTTACATCCCGGCGATTGGCTGATCCTGATGGTGAAAAACGATCTCAGAATCCCCGCGGACTCGCCCCATCGCGATAGCCAGAAGGCGATGACCATGCCCGATTCCTGCGGCAGCGGAATGATGAACGCTTGGTCGACCAATCTCCATTTTCACGGCCTTTCGGTCCCGGCCCTTTGCCATCAGGACGATGTCCTGAAAACGCTGATCGCTCCTGGTGAACCGCAATTCGAATACCGCTTTCAGATTCCTGCCGACGAGCCTCCAGGATTGTATTGGTATCATCCTCACGTTCACGGATTCAGCAGCGCGCAGGTGCTCGGCGGAGCGTCGGGGGCTCTGATTGTGGAAGGAATCGAGCGGGCGAACTCGCTGCTTGCTGGCATGCCTGAACGTGTGTTAATCGTTCGCGATCAGGATTTACTCAATCCGAATGCCGCTCCCTTGAAGTCCACGGTAGTCACTCCAGTCTTGCGTGACGCCGAGGGTGACATCTTAAATACCGGCACGGGCCTCGGGAAGCCGGCGAAGGACCTCTCCATTAATTTCGTTCCCGTGCCCTATCCCGAGTATCCGCCGGCGGTAATCGAGATTAAGCCTGGGGAGCGGCAGTTCTGGCGAGTTTTGAATGCGTCAGCGATCACTTATCTGGATTTGCAGATCCTCTTGGGAGGTGTTCCTCAGCCGATGGGAGTCGTTTCCCTCGACGGCGTGCCCATCAACGAGAATGGCACGGATGGGAACCGCATCGTTTGGAATAGCCATGTGCTGCTGCCGCCAGCCGGAAGAATCGAGTTCATCTTCAAGGGACCGGCGGATGGATCACACGCGAGTTTGGTCACTCGAAGCGTGGACACGGGCCCCGCCGGCGAGAACGACCCCGTGCGTCCTTTGGCGGATATAAATTCGCGCGCCGCCGCGCGCGAGCCTCAATCGACTCTGCCCCCATCTCCCGCGCCGCCGATTCCGCAAGCTACCGCGTGGCTTGGAAACGCCAAGCCGGTGCGCCAACGTAAATTATATTTCTCCGAGAAACCTTCCGATCCGAACAATCCGAATAGTCTGACTGTTTTTATGCTCACCGTCGATGGACAGGCGCCGGTCCCCTACGATCCACAGGCCACAGCGCCCAACATCACGGTTCGACAGGGAGACGTGGAAGATTGGACCATTGAAAACAGAACACAAGAACTGCACGCCTTCCACATCCATCAAATCCACTTCATGTTGATCGGTTGGAATGGCGTGCCGATCGACGAGCCGTTTCTGCGGGACACCGTGAACGTGGCCTACTGGGACGGCAAGAGCCCCGTCTATCCCAGCGTCAAATTGCGCATGGACTTCCGGGCCCCCAACTCCGTGGGAATGTTTGTCTATCACTGCCATGTCCTCGAACATGAGGACGGTGGAATGATGGGCACAATCCGCGTGCTGCCATCCACTCCAATTCGATAACAAACCGGCTAATGCGGTCCATCAAGGTGGTCGTCAAAGTTAACGGAAGATGTCTCCCGGCGTAGTCATTCCGAGCGAAGCGAGGAATCTCTCTTCGATTTAAACTCGACCGAGGTCATCGCTCTGAAGCCCCGCCAAGTTTCCTTGAGTAGTCCCCAGGCGCTTCAAGATAATGTGTCCGTACGCATGACCCGTTGTGACAAAAATATTTTCTGTCGTTGTCGCAGATTTCATTCCTCGTTCATGCTGGATTAATACGGCGCGCGTATCTATTCATCGCGAGACCTGAACCGCGCCCTGGGTTCGCACGGCCGCTACGGTCGGCGTCGGATTCCCAACCGTCTGTCCAGGAACCAGATTCTCAAAATTCCGACAAGGAGAATTCATGAACTCGAAGTGTGCTCGTGTGTTCGCAAGTTTAATGACAGCCCTCAGTTTGGTGGTCACGGCCCCCGGCAGCGTCTGGGCACATCCGCGCGACTCAGACGACTTTCCGACGACAACCCCGATCAAACATATTGTCGTGATTTTTCAAGAAAACGTTTCGTTCGACCACTATTTTGCCACTTACCCTTACGCCACGAATCCCGACGGATTGCCGGAGTTCCACGCTGCCGCGGATACGCCAACCGTAAATAATCTTCTAAGTGCCGGGTTGCTTACCAACAATCCGAATACCACCCAGCCTTTCCTGCTTGCCGGTCCAAGCGAGTCGAACACCTGCGACCAGAATCATAACTACCTGAATGAACAGGAAGCCGTCGATCACGGTCTGACAGATAACTACGTCGCCGGAACCGGCAGCGGCAACAGTGGACTGCAAACTGCGAGCACTCTCTGGTCGGGCACCGGCCCCGCTCCGGCTATAACGGTTGGGGCTCCGCTTCTGCCCGGGCAATACAATAAGAGCGTGGTGACCGGCGGAAACGCAACGACCGGGCCGTTTTCGTATTCGGGTTACTGCTTCGACGCAGGCAAAGGTAAAGGCGTTGTGATGGGATATTACGATGGCAATACCGTAACTGCGTACTGGAATTACGCCCAGAATTTTGCCATGAGCGACAACTCCTGGAGCACGACGTTTGGTCCGTCGGCTCCCGGCGCCATTAATCTCGTTGCGGGAACGACTGCGGGAGCTACCATGCTGCCGAAACGCCCCAATGGGACGAACTCCAGTGCATCCGGCCTCATTTGGGGTGGCCAGACTGCTGCCGCAGGTTCTACTTTCACGGGCGCTCTGATTGGCGATGCCCGGGGGGCTTATGACGACTGCGTGTTCTCAAACGGACAATTGTTTAATACCAACCAAGTATCAATGAGTGGAACCAACGTAGGTGATCTGCTGGGTGACCTCGTGAATCCGGGCAAGGGAATCACTTGGGGCTGGTTTATGGGAGGATTCGCTCCGACCACGCCTTATAATCCTCCTGCAACTCCTTACGCTGTTTGCGGCTCCGCTGGCACGGGCACGTATAGCTTCGGTGGCGTGCCGGTTCCGGACAACGTCAGTACCGTCGGCGACTATATTCCTCACCACCAGCCATTCGAATTCTACGCCTCGACTTCCAACCCCCACCACCTGCCTCCGACCAGCGCGAGCATGATCGGCAAAACCGATCAAGCCAACCACCAGTACGATATCTCGCAGTTCTTTGTGGCCTTGAAGGCGGGCCATCTGCCCGCCGTGAGCTTCCTAAAGGCCCCAGCCTACGCGGACGGACATCCGGGTTATTCCAATCCTCTCGACGAACAAGTCTTCGTCGTACAGACAGTCAACGCGATCATGGCCAGCGATGAATGGAAGGAAACGGCGATCGTCATCGCCTACGATGATTCCGATGGCTGGTACGACCACACCATGGACCCGGTCGTCAATCAGTCCGGCGTTGCGCAGGACTTGGACGATGCCCTCTCCAGCCGCGCGAGTTCCGCGCCTCTCTATGGTCTTTGCGGAACCACTCCAACAACCGGCCCACAGGCAAACATCTCCGGTCTCTGTGGATATGGCCAGCGCCAGCCCTTACTGGTAATCTCGCCATGGGCCAAGAAGAACTACGTCGATCACAGCATTACCGACCAATCCTCCATCCTCCGTTTCATCGAAGATAACTGGGATCTGGGCCGCCTTGGAGGAGCTTCCAATGATTACAAGGCCGGCACCATCAACAACGTGTTCGACTTCAGCGATACGGACAACGATGGCCGATGGAGCCGCGAAAAGGACGAACAGCATCAGCGAAAACTATTCCTGAACCCAACCACCGGCGAGCCTGTTCACTTCGAATAGCACGCGCCGATAGATCGCGGGGAGATCGGAAATTTTACCGCGGATATTTGCCAGCCAAAGGGCAAGCCCGCCTCGGAGCGAACCGGGGCGGGCGGCCTTTTTTCAATTACCGATCGTCGTCCGAGTCTCCGACGGAGATCGTCGTATCCAAGCAACAGCCCCTGCTGGTGTGTTGCACCGCCTGATGCCGTGTGTTAGCTTCTCAAGATTGTGGGTAATCAAGCCTTAATCCGCCGCACGAAATTCTCGGGACTAAGCGCGTGAACGTACCGGAAACTCTTATTCCCTCAAGCCGCGATGAGGAACGTCTGCTTGGTGCACTCGATGCGGACCGTCTCCCGCAACATATTGCAGTGATCATGGATGGTAATGGCCGCTGGGCGCGGAAGCGTCACCTCCCCCGAGTTGCGGGGCATCGCGCCGGGGTGCAATCGGCGCGCACGATCATCGAGACTTGCGCGCGACTTAATATCACCGCACTCACGCTATACGCATTCTCCATGGAAAATTGGCGCCGCCCGAAAGCGGAAATCGATTTTCTGATGCGCTTGCTGCGCGAGTACCTGCGAAGGGAACTTCCTACGATTCATCAGAACAACATCCGCCTGCTTGTGATCGGCCGCCCGGACCAACTGCCCGATGCCGTGCGCGCCGACGTCGAACGGGCCATGGAGCAGACGGCCGGGAACTCGGGCATGAAGCTCGCCGTAGCCCTGAATTACGGAGGGCGCGCGGAGTTGGTGGACGCATTCAATCGAATCCTGGACCGGGTACGTCACAACGGTCTCGCCAATGCGCGCGTGGATGAGGAAACGATCACGCAGAACCTCTACACGGCCGGGCTGCCCGATCCCGATCTGTTGATCCGCACCAGCGGTGAAATGCGCGTCAGCAATTTTCTGCTCTGGCAAATCGCCTACGCGGAAATTTATGTCACCGAAACGCTGTGGCCAGACTTCACGCGCGCCCAATTGTATTCGGCGTTACTCGATTTCCAGAAGCGCGAGCGCCGGTATGGCGGCCTTACCGAGTCGCGCCGCCGCGTGATCGCCTGACAGTGCCTCGCCGTTCCGTCGCTGAAAAATCCCTGTGCGCCTTAGTCCAAGTTATCCGCAATGAAGTGCTCTGGTCCGCCGAGAATCTTAGCCCGCTACCTAAATGAAATCCCTCATTGCGGCGATTGACCGGGTATGTGTTGTAATAGCGAGTCTAAGCTGTAACAGAATTTAGGAATACGAGTAGGTATTACGAGTCGTCATACGAGATTGTTTTTGCGACACGCAGTAATCAAAAGAAATTACTGAGCGATTGCTAAAAAGAGTTAAGAACTTGCGGAAGAATTTAACCGTTGTCATTCCTCACTTCGTTCGGAATGACAATGCGGGAGTTTTCCGCAACCTGGTTAGCCGCTAGCTATTCGATATTGTGTGCCAAACAGACTCGGAACAGATTCATAACGATTGGAAACTCGAAAAGGAGAGGCATGAATTCCGGGACACGACTGCGCATACTGACCGCCTCCATACTGATTCCCTTGGTCGTGGCTGGAATCTGGTGGGGACCGACATGGTTCGTCGCGGGCCTTGCTGCCGCCGTCGCGGTCATGGCGCTACTCGAATTCCTGGCGATGGGCGAGCGCATGGGCTTTAAGGCATACCGGGTATGGACTTGTCTTGCCGCAGTCGGAATTTTTGCACAACAATGGATTGCATCGGAGCAGGCAAGCACTAGAGGACTGGGAGATCTGCTATACGAAGCTCGGTCGCCGCACGTTACACTGGAATTCGTTTTGTTCGTGTTCGTGTTGGGCGTGGCAGCCGTCGCAGTTATGGGTGGTAAGGCGCTTGCGGAAATCCTTCCCTCGATTTCGATCAGCGCTGCCGGGCTTGTGTTTATCGTGCTCCCGCTGAGCGCAGTTGTTCGCTTGCATGGCGTCGATGTTTCCGGTCCGCAGCTCCTCCTATTCACGGTCGTCGTCGTTTGGGTTGGCGATACGGCGGCCTATTTCGCCGGGCGTGGTTTCGGGCGATGGAAAATGTCACCGCAGTTGAGCCCCAATAAGACGTGGGAGGGAGCGGGCGCAAATTTTCTCGGGGCGCTTCTGGTAGGCGCCATATTTGGATTTTGGACCCGAATCGAGCCCATTCATATGCTCGCCATGGCAGGTCTCGGGAGCGTGGCGGGCCAGGTAGGGGATCTGTTTGAATCGGCCTTTAAGCGCAGCGCCGGAGTGAAGGATTCCGGAACCATCCTGCCGGGGCACGGTGGAATGTTGGACAGAATCGACGCATTGATACTCGCAGCCCCGACAGTCTGGTACTATTTCGAGTGGGTCGTCCAGAAGAAGTTTTAATCTGTTCGCGATCCCGACATTGAAAGTTTCATCAGAATCGAGTTTGTCCGCAATTCGAATGCTATACGCGGGAAGAGTTAGTGGAGCTGCATCCGTGAAGAAAATCGCCATACTCGGTTCC
>JBEKCU010000079.1:0-14841 GCA_050014735.1 Candidatus Acidiferrales bacterium
CGACACCTCCACTCCGGCGCTAGGCGCGAGCGGCGCGCTGCCCCACATCCTATATCACTCGCGAAACCAACCTGGACAGGACGTCGCGAGAGAACGCCAGTTGCAGCACGAAAGCGGCATCGGCGCGCAAATCCTGATCGATCTGGGCTTGAAGAATTTGCGCGTTCTCACCAATCACCCGCGAAAAGTGGTCGCGCTGGAAGGCTATGGCCTGAACATCACCGAGCAAGTTCCCGTGCTGACTGGATCGAAAAAACGAACCCATCAGACTTTGTAGGCCGAGATCTGGTAGCGCCGGCATCTTGCAGGCGACTTTTCAGCAGGAAGTCAAAACCCGCCGGCAAGATGCCAGCGCTACTGGGAACTTCCCTTCTTGGCGGGAGGAGCGCTTTTCGGCACCGGAGACGGTGGGGGCGACGCTGAAACTGTTACATACGGCCGCATGGCGTCGAGCTTCTTCTGGCTGATGCCACGAATAGCAAGCAGGTCCTCCACTCGATGGAATCGTCCAGATTTCTGGCGCATGTCGATGATCCGCTGCGCCGTGACGGCCCCCACTCCGGGCAATTCCTTAAGCTCCTTCACGTTTGCAACATTCACATCGATCGGCTTGGCGGGAGGCTGCTTCTGTGCCTGAGCCACGACAAACGCGAGAACCAACAGAAGCGACACAACTACAGCGATGGGGCGGCACGAGGTGGATAGCAACATCATCGTAATCTTCGACGGCGGTCGTGAATGAACAACGCCGCGACGCAAAGCAAAATGCCGGCCGAGAACGAAAAAACGGTAATGCCTTCGCCAAAGTGAAGGCCGATGAATGTCCGGGAAACTCCGAATGAAATCAAACCGGCGAAAAGTAGCGCGATACTTACGCCTTTAGGAATTCTTGCCCGCCACGACGGCTCAGATGCGATTCCCTTGCGCGTCATACACCTCTGGCTTGCCGAACAGTTCGGCTTGCGCCTCAACGTGCGCGCGGTCGCCGACAATCACGATTTGCGCGTTCGCTGAATCGAAATATTTTTGCGAAGCATCGAGAACATCGGCTGCCGTGAGCTTTAAAACGCGTTCCCGGTATGTTTCGAGGTAGTCGTCCGGCAGCCGTTCGAGCGTGCACGTGGCAAGCTGTCCGGCCAGGCCATCCTGCGTCGCCAGGCCCAGCGAAAAAATGCCGGTAAGATAATTGCGCGCATCGGCCAGTTCGTCCTCGCCAACCGGCGTCGAGCGCATGCGATCGATCTCGAAGAAAATCTCGGTGAGCGCGGCGCCGACAACGTCGTTGCGGACGGCCGCCCCGATGCCGAAATAGCCGTGCTGTCGCAAGGGATGCGCGCCGCTTCGGGGGCTGTAGGTGTACCCCTTGTCCTCGCGGATATTCATCACGAGGCGCGAATTAAACGCGCCGCCATAGATCGAATTCGCGAGCGTCAGCTTCAGCCAGTCCGGATGTTTCCGCGTGATCGCTCGATTGCCAACCAGGACCTGCGCCTGCACCGAGCCGGGCAGATGCACCAGATACACGCGCCGCCCATGCAATTCCGGAAGCGGCGGATTCGGAGCCTCTTCCACGTTGTCCGGAGCCCATGCGCCGAATATTTTTTCAATTCGATTCAGCATCGCGTGCGGCTCAAAATCTCCAACCATGACCAACAGAGCATTTCCCGGACGATAGTAATGCAGGTAAAAATCCTTGAGTTGATCGAGACGGTAGGCTTCGGCCTGGGCCTCGGTTGGCGAGATCGTGCCGTACGGGTGCGACCCAAACAGAACCCGGCGGAACCGCTCGCTGCCGAGAAATCCAGGCGTCGTGCGCTCGATTTTCAAACCCTCGAGCAACTGCCGCCGTTCGCGTTCGAATTCGTCGGCGGGAAAAGAAGCATTCTGAGTTAATTCAGCAACGAGGCGCAGTAGTTGGTCCGCAAAATCCACGAGGCCTTCAAAAGATACCGCGCTGGTATCGGCTCCCGCTCCCGAGGAAAGATCGGCGCCCATGCGGCGCAGGTCTTCTTCAATCCGGCGGCTGGTCCGGGCCGTGGTGCCCGTGCGCATGACTGTCGCGGTCATATCGGCCAGGCCCGGCGCGGTTGCTGCCGTGATGGCGTTTCCGCTGCGGAAGAATAGCTGGCCATCGAATTTTGGGATCGTGTGCGATTCCACGAGCACCACTTCGAGGCCGTTCGAAAGCGTGGTGCGCACGCGCGGCGGCCAAATGACGGGCCGCTCGGGAGTCAGCGCCGGAACTGTTGTGTCTGCTTGAGAATGCGGGGCGAAAGCCATCAGACCACCACTTTCTTCGCCTGCTGGCGAATCACGATCGAGCGATTCTCGCGCGTCAGGAGTTTTTGCGCGACGGACTGCACGGCGTCCGGCGTGACTTCCATGAATCCGCCGAGAATGGTGTTCACCAGGCGCGGTTCGTTGTCGAACAAAGTGAAGCAGGCTAGCAAATGCATCAACCCGTAACGCGGAATGTAAGCGCCGTGACCGCCCTCAAGATTGGAAAAATAGTTGGAGCGAAACTTTACCTTGATGGGATCGAGCTCTTCGGCAGTCAGTCCGTGCTGTTTGATTTCGTCGAGAACTTCGTCGAACGCGGCGATCGTCTGGTTCGCGGTGAATTCGGGCTTGTACAACATGCGCGTCACCATGAGCGTTGGTCCGTTGTAATCGAAAAGGTCACCCACGGGATAGTGGATGCCGCCCTCGGCGTCCACCGCGATTTGTTGTTCGAGCACCAGGCGGCGATACACGCGGCCCGCACGCCCCCCGTGCAGCGCGCTGTCGAGCATTGCGCCTGCGTACCACTCAGGCGTCAGGCGGCGCGGCGCCTGGTATCCGATGGCGATACCGGGCAGGGTGCCGAATTTTTCTTCCACTTCGCCGAGGCGCTCTTCGATCTGCGGCGGTTCGTCGATGTCGGCAGGCGCGGGTTGCGGGCCGGATGGAATCGAAGCGAAATGGCGTTCGGCCAGTTTGAAGCCTTCGTCCATATCGACATCTCCGAGAATCAACAACACAGCATTGGACGGGGCGTAGTACGTCTTGAAGAATTTTTGAACGTCTTCGAGCGTGGCGGCATCGAGATCGTCAAAGTCGCCATAAAAATTATGCGCATTGGACCAGTTGCGATAGGCGATGGGCGGGAGATCGAGCCAGGGAAAGCCGCCGTAAGGTTGGTTAAGAACGTTGACGCGTACCTCTTCTTTTACGACGTCGCGCTGATTACGTAAATTTTCGTCATCGACTTTGAGAGCGCGCATTCGGTCGGCCTCGAGCCACAGCACGCGTTCGAGCGCATTTGACGGCACCGACTCGTAATAGTTCGTGACGTCATAGTGCGTCGATCCGTTCAGAACGCCGCCCGATGAATTCACCAGCTTGATGTGGACCATCTTTCCGGCGTTCGCCGATCCTTGGAACATCATGTGCTCAAACAGGTGGGCAAATCCGCTTCGGCCACGCGGTTCGATGCGAAACCCGATGTTGTAATACACGCCCACGGTGGCCACCGGCGCGGCGCGGTCCGGCGAAACGACAACGCGCAAGCCGTTTGGCAGCGTCATGCTCTCGATTGGAACGTTCAGTTGTGTCAAGCAGTCCCCCACACGGCAATCTACAGTGCTCGGGCTAAAGTGCTCACGATATTCTACCGAAGCGAAACTCGTCGTGCGCGATCACTTCTTTCCCTGTTTCGGTCCGGGGCCGAATTCACGGTCAAGCTGCCGCAGCGTCGCGGATGGGTCGCCAGAAAGTACGACGGCTGCAAGACGCGATATCGCCTTGTAAGCCTCGATATATTCCCGCGGGAAATCCACAAGGGCGCCGACATGCCGCTGCACCGTTGAAAAATCGCCTCGTGTCATTGGACCCGTCCAGGCCGCGCGCGGACCGACGCGCTCGAAATTATCCAGCGTCTGGCGCGTCATGGGCAAGAGGGCGCGAACCGCCTGGCGTCGCGTGAAGCCCTGTGCCATCAAGAGTCGCGTCGCCGCCTCCATGACTGCCAGAACATGAGCGCACGCAAACGATCCAGCCGCATGATACGCCGCCTTGTTCGGTCCAGACAAGCGCACCGCCTTGCCACCGATTTGCCGAATCATTTTTCGCGCGACATTTAACGCGGCAGGACTGCCCTCGACGCCGAACATGAGACCCACAAGTTCCGGCGGGTTCTGATCGCTGAACGTTTGCATCGGATGCATCGATCCGGTCGCCGCTCCCAGATCGGCGAGCGGCTTGAGAACAGACGCATCAACCGCGCCGCTGGTATGAAGCACAATTTTACCGCGCCACTCATCCCCGCCCATCTCAGCGAGACCGCTTGCGACACGTTCCAGGGCGCCATCCGGCGTGGCGATCAAAATAACTTCAGAAGCCAATATTTGGCGTGTGAACCCGTTCGCGGGCTGTCCGGCGCCGATTGCTCGGGCCGCCGATCGCGCCGAGGAGGTGGATTGCGCCGTGATTACACCGATTCGCCAACCAAGCTCGTGCAATCGACGGCCGAGAGCCCGGCCCACGCGTCCGCCACCAACGATAGACAATGTTTCAGGCATCCGTTGTGTTAGCATATCTTTTTCGGCGCAATTAGGGTTATAGAAATTTGCTATGACGGAAAAATAAACTTTGCATTTCTTCTGGGTCTCGCTATTCGGCCTAATTGCATTCCTTTGGATTATTCAAGGCCTCCGAGCCGGCTTTGGCATGGCCGGGCTGCCTTGGCTCTCCGATATCGTCCCCCTGCCGTCCGCTGGCGCGCCCATGATTTCCATTATTTTTGCGGCGCGCGATGAAGAGGAAAAGCTCCCCGCCGCCCTCCAGACACTTCTCGCACAAAAGTATTCACGCTTTGAGATTCTCGCGGTAAACGATCGATCTCAGGACCGCACTTCCGCTATCCTACACGAATTTGAACAAGACAACCCGAATCTGAGAGTCATCGATCTTGCCACGTTGCCGCCCGGCTGGCTGGGGAAACCGCATGCCCTAGTTGCCGGTTTCGAGCAATCGCAAGGCGATTGGATCGTCTTCACGGATGCGGACGTCCATTTTGCGCCCGATGTGCTGAGCCGCGCCGTGGCGCTCGCCGAGGAGCGCGCATGGGACCATCTGACGCTGCTCGCTTCCGTCGATATGCGCGGATTCTGGGAGATCACCGCCATCTCGTTCTTCGGTCTCGGATTCGTATTTGGCAACGAGCCGTGGCTGGCTTCGAATCCCCGGTCCGCACGCTACGTGGGAGTTGGAGCGTTCCAGCTCGTGCGCCGGGCCGCCTATGAGAAATGCGGCGGGCACAGTCGCCTTCGCATGGACGTCATCGAAGACATGAAACTTGGAAAGCTGATGAAGATGGCCGGATTCCGCTCGGGAGTGGCCGTCGCGCAAGACATGGTGCGCGTGCGATGGCACAGCGGAGTGCGTAACGTGATTCGCGGCGTAACGAAAAATATGTTTGCCGCCGTTCACTACAACGCATTCTTTGCGGTCGCCGCAATGATTCTATCCCTCATCTTGAGCGTGCTGCCATTTTTTGGTTTGATTTTCGCATCGGGTTGGGCGCGGGTGTTTGCGGGGATTGCCGCGGGCGCAGCCATCGTGATTCATTCGGCGATGATCTGGCCGACGGATGCTTCTCCACTCTACGGGCTCACGCATCCGCTCGGTGCGCTGATCTTTTGCTGGATGATGACGCGCTCGGCGGCCGCAACGTTGTGGCGCGGGGGAGTTGTGTGGCGCGACACATTTCACCCGATCGAGGAATTGCGCAAGGGGATGGTGTGAGACTTTCCCGTATCGCGAAGGCGCCGACCGTGGCTCTGGCGTTTCCAATCCAGTAGGTAGTATATTCTGACTCGAAAGCCGATGGGGGAGCGTGCTCGTTGGCGAGGAGCCTGAGTTCGATCTGCCCCGGCGAAGTTCTTTATCACTCCAAATCGACCCAGGTACTGGGTTATATAAAAGCGACGATGACGATCAACAAGCGGCGGGCCCTGTTCGGCGTTGTGATGAGCCTCATTCTGATCTCGCAACCGGTGCTCGCGCATCATGGCACAGCCGCATTCGAGAGGGACCAAGTTGCCACGATCAAAGGAACGGTCGTTGACTATGAGTTGATCAATCCGCACGTGGAGATAACGTTGAAGGTAGTTCAACCGAGCGGCGAAACCGTGGATTGGAACGTGGAAGGCGTGAGCCTGAATATGATGGTTCGGGCGGGATTCAAACGGGATTCCCTGAAAGCGGGCGACACCGTCACCATAACCGGGCATCCCGGAAAGAACGGAAAGCCGACCATGCTGTTTATGAAGATCGTCTTGGCCGATGGACAAACGCTTACGGCAGTCTACGATTAGAGAGCCGTCTGCCACCGGATCTCAGTATTGGCCGTGGGCGCGTCAGCGCCACAAGGCGTTCAAAATTGAGCCACCTTTCGAATCGCATGAAACGGAGGTCCTCCTGGTGAGACATCGTGGTGTTTTGATCGCTGCTGCAGCCGTCGCGCTGAGTTTATCGCCAATACTTCTCACGAGAGCGGCAGGTGCGCCCCAAGGATCAAAGCCTCAAGCTTCACGCCAAATTCCTGACCTTTCCGGAGTGTGGTACGTTCATGGCGACGTGCGATCCCAATTTGACTTCGGAGAAGGTGCCGCCCTTCTTCCGTGGGCACAAGAACAGGTCAAGGCCAATCGGCAAAAGCTGAACCCGCCTTTGCTTTGCTATCCAGCCGGCGTGCCTCGAGTCTGGACCGAGCCGTATCCTTTCGAAATTATTTCGCTGCCAGGCCGGGTCCTGATTCATCATGAATATCAACACTTAGTGCGCGAGATCCATACAGACGGACGGGAACATCCCAAGGACGTGATCCCCACTTACATGGGGAATTCGGTCGGCAAGTGGGATGGGGACACACTCGTTGTAGACACAATCGGATTCAATGGCCAGACATGGCTCGACAACACACGGCGCCCGCTGTCCGACGCCCTCCACGTGGTGGAACGTATCCGTCGCGTGAATCATGACATGTTGCAGGTGGATATCACGATCGATGACCCGAGAGCATTTGTGAAACCCTGGTCGGTGCAGAGAACTTACGATTTGAAGCCTGACTGGGAAATCTCGGAGCAAGTTTGCGAGGACAATAACGTTTATCTTTTCCCCGAAGACAAAACGAAGTAGGAAAGCGAAACTGTGGTAGCGTCAAGAACCCTGAAATTGCATATCGCTGGAGGCCGTGAAGTCGCGCGATGCGCATCATGAGGACACCTAATGAAGCCACTCAAATTTTTCGTTTGCAGCGTGTTTTTCATCTTGTTGTCCACCGGTGTATCGACACAGAGGCGAAGTAACTTAATCGCTGCCCAGCAAGCTGCGCAAGATAGACCCGAACAAGTCGAGCCGTTCCAGCGCAGACCCAGTGGGGTGAATCGAGACTTAGTTTACGTGGCCACTCCCGGGAGGCGAGATTATCTCCAATACGGCGGTGTCGGGATTCTGGTCTTCGACGCCGGCAGGCACTTTCAGTTCGTAAAGCGAATTCCCACCTGGGACTATCCAGCGAGCCAGTCTCCGGAAATGATCAAGGGCATCGCCGCCAACACGAATACCGGCCTGCTCTATCTCAGCACGAATTATCGGCTCGCGGCGATGGACCTCAAAACCGAAAAAATGGTTTGGGAGCAAACCTACGATGGAGATTGCTGCGACCGCCCGGCGGTGTCGCCCGACGGCAAGATCCTTTATGCGCCGACGATCATCGGCCACTCCTGGTATGTGGTCGATGCCTTGACCGGCAAGCAAATTAAAAAGATCGACCTCCCCGAGATGAGTTCGCCGCACAATACGATCTTCAGTCTGGATGGCTCGCACGTCTTCATGTCCGGCGCGCTGCTCGCCATCGCTGACACGAAGACGAATACGATCGTGAAGACGATAAAATTTGGAAACAACGTTCGACCCTTCACCATCAATGGGAAGGGCACATTGATCTTTGCCGACGTTAATGGGTTCCTCGGTTTCGAGGTGGCCGACGTGAAGAGCGGAGAGGTGATCCAACACGTCGCTGTCGATGGTTTCGGCTGGGCCAAGGATCGCGTGGTCGAGCACAGCACTCCGAGTCACGGAATCGCATTGTCGCCGGACGAAAAGGAACTTTGGCTGGGGGATCTGGCGAACGGCTATATCCATGTCTTCGACGCGACCGTTATGCCACCCAAACAAATGAAGAGTATTCGGACCAGAAGCAATCCTTCGTGGATCACATTCGGTCTCGATGGAAAATATGTTTATCCGTCGTCGGGAGACGTGATCGATGCCGCGACAAAACAGGTTGTCGGTGGATTCCGGGATGAAGTTGGCCGGCAGGTGGAGAGCGAGAAGATCCTGGAGATCCTCTTTGTCGATGGCAAACCGGTTCGCACCGTGGATCAGTTCGGTGTTGGACTGGTACGCTGACGAATCGTATCCTGCTGCACTCCGCGAATCGCTGCGAACGGTGGCACAGGTCTAAGCCTGTGTGATTTTTCTGTGGAGGGAATTCGTGGGCGCCTTCCTTCATCTGGAGAACCGGCACACTGGAGAAATCCTGCGCTTGAGCCGCGTGCGCGATGCCGAAGGGCAAACCGTTTTGCTTATCGAGGGTTCGCTGCCTCTAAGATCGAGTGGGCCACCGGTCCATATGCATTTACGTGAACGCGAAGAGGGCGTCGTGAAAGCGGGAACTCTCGGCGCCAGAATCGGAAATAAAAAGATTATTTTACCGGCAGGGGAAACCGTGGTCTTTCCCGCCGGTGACGTCCATACATGGTGGAATGCGGGTGACGATCTGCTGGAGCTGAGTGGCCGGGCAACTCCGGCGGTCGATTTGGACCGCTACCTTCAGGGTATTTTTGCGGTTCTCAACGCCAGCCCGTCGGGCCGGCCCTCTATTTTCTATGCCGCCCACGTGTTGTGGCGACACCGGCACACACAGGTCGTTGAGCTGCCTCCCCGGTTCGTACAGCGAATCTTTTTCCCGCTCGTTTTGTTTGTCGGCCGCGTTCTTGGGAAATATAGAGGAGCAAGTTGGCCGGGTTCGCCTGAGTCGTGCACGGGTGCGCCGGAAGTGTAGGCTGCCAGGGAGGTTCACGGGGTTACTGCGGTCCGCTGCTATTCGGATTTCTTGACTGGACGCTGTTTGCGGTGAAATAAAGGGTTATGCTTTCTCGAACTGGCGCACTTGTCGTCTTCGGATTAATGTTGGGATTGGGTTTATTGGCGGTTGTTCTTTCGATTGTCATCCTTCGCAAAGGCAGACTGTACTACCGTATTAATCCCGAAAGCCGTCCGCGGCGGTGGGTCCTGATTTCATTGCTAGCCCTTTTTGGTTCATTTATTGCGTGGTTTCCAGTTTGGATGACGTGGCCCAATCTAATAATTTCGCGCCTTTTGAGCTTAGTGTTCGGACTTACGTTTTTTGTTGTGGTGATGGCTCTGAAATGGTTTTCGCCAATTATCGATTGGTATGTTAAACGTACTGGCCGATCGCTCCGCTGAGGAGAACGACGTGACGCTCAGTTTCCGCTGGATCATGCGAAAAATCCCCGCGTCTGAAGACGCGGGCTACAGCAATCGACATCCGGGCAGTAGGATGTCAACAGAGCCGGATAGCGTTTAGGAAAATCAGGGCCACTGGTCCGAATGAGTTCGTCAATCCGCCGGAGCAGGTTCCGCCGCAGCGGAGAAGAATCCAGCCAGATCGCGCTGCTTGAGTGTGCGAATGCGGTCGCGCAGCGCTGCGGCTTTCTCGAACTCGAATTTCTTGGCGGCATCGCGCATTTGCACTTCGAGCTGCGCGACGACTTCGCCCAGCTTTTCCTCGCTGGTAATGTCCGCGTCGATAAAGTCGTCGGTTGGTACCGTCACGTAGTCGGCCTCGACGATGGCGGCCAGCTTCATGTCAACTGACTTGATAATCGATTGCGGCGTGATGTGATTCTCGTCGTTGTACGCAACCTGTTTGGCGCGGCGGCGATTGGTTTCTTCGATGGCCTGGGCCATCGAGCCGGTCATGCGGTCGGCGTACAGGATGGCTCGTCCCTCGACGTGGCGCGCGCAGCGGCCGATCGTCTGGATGAGCGCGGTCGCGCTGCGAAGGTAGCCTTCCTTGTCGGCATCGAGAATCGCGACTAACGAAACTTCAGGTAAATCCAAACCTTCGCGCAGCAGGTTGATGCCAATCAGAACATCGAATTCCCCTCGGCGCAGATCGCGCAGGATGCGCACGCGCTCGAGCGTGTCGATTTCCGAGTGCATGTAGCGGCACTTCACACCGGTTTCGGCGAAATACTCGGCCAGGTCCTCGGCCATGCGCTTGGTGAGCGTCGTCACGAGGACGCGCTCATTCTTTTCCGCGCGGATTCGGATTTCCTCGAGCAAATCGTCCACCTGTCCCTTGACGGGACGCACCTCGATTTGCGGGTCCACGAGTCCCGTGGGACGAATCACCTGCTCGACCACCACTCCGGCCGAACGCGTCAGCTCGTAGGGACCCGGCGTCGCCGAAACGTAGACCACTTGGCCGGTGCGGTGCTCGAACTCCTCGAAATTTAGCGGGCGGTTATCCATTGCCGATGGCATTCGGAAACCGTAGTTCACCAGCGTCTGCTTGCGCGAACGGTCGCCGTGATACATCGCGTGGAGTTGCGGGACGGTCTGGTGCGACTCGTCGACGAACAGCAAATAATCCTGCGGGAAATAATCCAGCAGCGTGGGCGGGGCTTCGCCAGGCAGCCGGCCGGACATGTGCCGCGAATAATTTTCGATGCCGTGGCAGTAGCCGATGGTGCGCATCATCTCGATGTCGAACATCGTGCGCTGCCACACGCGCTGCGCCTCGGCGTATTTGCCCTGCTTCTCGAGTTCCGGCCTCCACCAATCGAGCTCTTGCAGAATCGTGGCGATGGCGCGTTCCCTTTGCGCGGGCGGCATGACGTAATGCGATTTCGGGTAGATCGTCAATCGCGTGAGATCGTTTTGGCCGGAGCGAACTTCGCCGCTGTACGGATCGATTTGCCGTATGGCATCGATTTGCGCGCCCCACAGTTCGATGGCGTAGGCGTGGTCCTCATATGGCGGATAAATTTCCAAGCGATCGCCGCGCACGCGGAATGTGCCTCGGCGCAGATCCTCGGAGCGCTCGTACTGAATATCGACCAGCTTGCGCAGCAGGGCTTCGCGCGCGGTGCTCTGCCCCTTCTCGATCTGGACGCGCATACCGAAATACGCTTCGGGCGAGCCGATGCCGTAAATGCAGGAGACCGACGCCACGATCACAACGTCGCGGCGCTCAAATAGCGAACGCGTCGCGCTCATGCGCAGCTTGTCGAGTTCATCGTTGATCGTGGATTCTTTTTCGATGTATGTGTCCGAGGCGGGAATGTACGCTTCCGGCTGGTAGTAGTCGTAATAGCTGACGAAATATTCGACCGCGTTTTGCGGGAAGAAACTTTTGAATTCGCTGTAGAGCTGCGCGGCGAGCGTCTTATTATGCGCGAGCACGAGAGAGGGCCGATTCGCGCGCTCGATCATCTTCGCGACCGTGAACGTTTTCCCCGAACCTGTGACGCCCAGCAAAACTTGATGTTTTTCGCCCGCCTCCAGGCCGCGGGAAAGCTGCTCGATGGCCTCCGGCTGGTCGCCGCGAGGCTCGTAGTCGCCCATGAGTTTGAAGTTCATCGTGACAGTGAGAAGCGCCGCCGCGGTTGGCCCGCGCGGAACCAGTCATTATACCTCACGTTGGAGAATTCGGTCCGAGGCATCGCTGAACCCGGACCTGACCGAACAACTGCGAATCGAAGCGGACATAGCCGACTTGAGCAGCTAATAACTTGACGAGTACCAACTTGCGGCACGGCGCACGGGGCATTCGCCTGGAAAAATGTGACCAAAAGGACACAGCGCCATCCCATCGCGCTCCACTTTTATGTAAATCGTTTCTTCTAACTGAAAATTTCGATTTTCTTCGATCCGTAAGAGGATTCATATAAGTCGTTGCATATCAGCGCTACATTACGCCCACGCAACGGCGAATGACGTGCTCACAAGGGGCGGTTGTACTTTGGCGGTGTTGGCAGTTCTTGGGCCCTGGGGGCATCAATGCATTTGTCGAGAGGTGTGTTTCGGTTCCTTCGCTTCGCGCTGGTTCTCGTTTCGATTGGAACGGCATTTCAATCCCCAAGCGCATTCGCTCAGGGCAAATCGATTCTTGTGATTGCCCCGCATCCGGACGACGAAGCTCTTTGCTGCTCCGGAGTAATTTATTCAAACGTGAAGGCTGGCAATACCGTCACGGTGGCCATCGTCACGAATGGCGAGGATTATACATCGCAGGCATCGACAACCGCAGGTTATACGCGCGAGGCAGAAACGGTCGCGGCCATGACAGGCCTGGGTGTGAGCTCCAGCCATGTGATCTTTCTGGGTTACGGCGACCAATCGTTGCAGCAATTGTTGTTTAGCACCTCATCGAGCCAAATCTATACGTCGCTCGCCGGTCAAACGCAAACCTACGCGAACGTGGGACTGGGAGGGGTTTCCTACCACCAGTATGTGACTGGGTCGGCGGGATCATATAGTCAGGCTACAATACTCGGCGACTTCGTTGCGCTCTTGCAAAACTTTGCGCCGACCGACATCTACACGACCGGATACTGGGACGATCACCCGGACCATCGGGCCACCTACGCGTTTGCTGCCCAGGCCCTCATCACGCTGAAGAAACAAGGCCTTTTGCCATCGACCAGAATTCACGAAACCTGGATTCACGCGCCTTGCGAATATTGCGACTCCTCGTATACCTGGCCGGAACCTGTCTTTTCCCCGACCTCGCCGTTTCCGCAACCGGAAGATATTTCCGTGACGCCCTATAGCTGGAGCCAGATCGAAAACATTCCGGTTCCCGCGGCGATGCAGGACACGAACGAAAGCACGAACCTGAAATGGAATACGATTGCGCAATACCACTCGCAAACGGGAGACAACCCCTCGAGCTACTTGTTCGGATTCGTAAAAATCGGCGAGTTTTTCTGGATTCGGGATTTTGACACGAACGTCGCGGTTTTAGCCACCGCCACAGCTTCCTCGCAAACGGCGACGGGGCTGCAAGGCGCCGCCAATGCAATCGATGGAATCCTTGGCGGTGTTCCGGATCCGCTTGAAAATTCCTTGAATTACTCATCGTTTTCAGCAACGGGAGGCGGCGAGTGGGTGACCGCTGGACAGCTTGGCGGCGCGTGGATCAAGCTGACGTGGCCTTCTTCGGTGACAACCTCACGGGTCACGCTTTACGGAAGACCCGATGGCGTTGACAACGTCCTGTCCGGAACTCTCACGTTTAGTGACGGCACTTCCATCGCCGTAGGCGCCTTACCGGTTGGAGGCACGGGCTATCCGATTACTTTCGCGTCGAAAACGATCACCTGGATGCAATTTACGGTGAACACCGCTCAGGGCACCAACATTGGACTGTCGGAGATCGAAGTCTACGGGACGCTAACCAATTCGAGTGGAGCGTATAGCCCGCAAATGAACGCCGGGCCAGTCGCGACTCCAACGGCCATCGCCAGTAATCAAAGCGCAACCCTTACGGCCGATTCGTTCGGCATTTACGGATATCCGCTGACGTACAGCTGGACGGTCAATGGCGGTTCGATCTCGGGTTCAGGTCCGAGCGTCACCTATACTCCACCCGCCACCGGGGGCACTTACACCGGAACGGTAACTGTCTCAGACGGCCATGGAGGGAGCAGCCAGAATAGCGGATTTATCACCGTCTGCTCCATGGGAACTCCCGCCAATTCCGAAAGCCTGTTCACGACCCAAACGCCAACCCTTACCGGCAAAAGCGATGGTGTGAACCTGGAGTTGGGCATGCTCTTTCAGAGCGATACCGCTGGCCAGATTACCGGTATCCGCTTCTGGAAGGACTCAAACGAAATCGGTCTTCACGTCGGTAGCATTTGGTCCGCGACTGGGACTCGCCTAGCTTCGGTAACGTTCTGCAATGAAACCGCCTCCGGGTGGCAGGTGCAAAGTCTGGCCTCTCCGCTCGCAATCACCGCGAATACCACCTATGTGGTGAGCGTCAATACCGGGGACACATATTACGTTGACACGACGGGAGGTTTGGCTTCAGCGATCGTCAATATGGATTTGTCCAACGTCGTAACCGCGAACAACGGCGTTTATGGTAACCAAGCCACCTTTCCAACCAATAGCTATGCGAACTCGAACTACTTCCGCGATGTCGTTTTCGTGTCCGCCGCCAACGCGACGTACAGCGCTTCCGGCACAGTCACGGGAGCAGCCGGGGCAACCTTGACGTTGAGTTCGAACGGCACCACCGTGGCAACGCTTACCTCTGGGGCTTCGGGCAGCACCTACACCTTCAGCAACGTTGCGAACGGCAGCTACACCGTGACGCCGACTTTGGCCGGTTACACATTCACTCCAGCGAGCGCTTCGGTGACTGTCAGCGGAGCCAACGCCACCGCGTCAGCGTTTTCGGCTGCGGCAAATACGTACACACTTTCCGGCGCGATCTCGGGAGTAGCTGGGGCAACCCTGACGTTGAGTTCGAACGGCACCACGGTGGCAACGTTGACCTCTGGGGCTTCGGGCAGCACCTACACCTTCAGCAACGTGGCGAACGGCAGCTACACCGTGACGCCTACGTTGGCCGGTTACACATTCACTCCAGCGAGCGCTTCGGTAACTGTCAGCGGAGCCAACGCCACCGCGTCAGCGTTTTCGGCTGCGGCAAATACGTACACACTTTCCGGCGCGATCTCGGGAGTAGCTGGG
>JBEKCU010000080.1:0-15592 GCA_050014735.1 Candidatus Acidiferrales bacterium
GGAGGAAAGAAAAACGCGAGAGCGCATTTCGGTAATCAAGATGGAGTGATTCTACCGCAAGAGGCGACAGGTTTTGGCGTCGAACGCGCAGGAGCAAGGAATGCCGTTCACGGTGAAGCGTGCCCTGCGGTCGATCCACCGGCCAGCGGCTCGGTGAGCATCCACGGTCCGAATTTATGATTCTCCCGCGCTGCTTGTCATAAAGACGCATGATCTGCCCGGCACATCGTAAAAAGAAGGAGCCTCCAAACAAAATGGAGGCTCCTTTCTCTGCAACTTCTCAGTTACTGAACGTGTGGGTTATGCTTCTTGTTATAAATTTGCCGTGAGAGATTGTTCTGCTGATGATCGATCTTGGTTCGATCGGCCGCCGTCAAATGCCCGTTGTCCGCCGCTCGCATGTTGTTCTCTTCCTTGTTCAAGGCGCCTTCCTTGTTTTCCAGATTCGCCGTTTCCCTGGGGGTCAGTTCGCCGCTTTGCACGCCCTGGGCGATACGATCCTGCTGATTTTCCTTGCGCTCGTTGATGGTCTGTTGCGCGTAAGCAGCAGGCATCGCCAGGGCAATGAGAGCCGCACTTTGCAAAATGATTTTTGTGATTCGCATGACGATTCTCCTATGTATTCCGCGTTAGATTTAGGTTCCCGGCTCTCGAGTTTTTCTCGGAGCCTGCATACTAGGAGAAACACCGGCGCGCGGTGGAAGTTGCGCGACGCGCGCGGTCTCAACAAGAATGTGTCTTAAGAATTAAATATAACGAATGGGTTAAATAGAAGCGGGAGAGGAGATGTTTTTCCGCCGGGCATGGCTGAAATGCACCAGGCGTGCGTCATTTCAACCGGTTCATTCCCGCTCTATGCGGAGTGACTCGCGGATTTCACTTACCGGCTTGCCCTTCCAAAATTGCGTCCAATTTTCGATCGAGGAAAACGAACGGGTCCGCATCCGATCGATATAAAGCGACCCTTGCAGATGATCGATTTCATGCTGCAAAATTCGCGCGTACCAGCCGGATGCTTCGATCACTTTTTTCTTTCCGCGCTCATCCAGGCATTCGACTCGTATTTTGCGAGCCCTCGGAACCAGGCCGGTAAAACCGGCGACGCTCAGGCATCCCTCGAAGAATTCTACTTTTTCGGCGCCGATTTCCTTGATCCTTGGATTGATGATGGCGTGAAATGGGACCGGAAGGCGTTCACGTTCACGAAGCTGCTCCTCCGGCACGTCCTTGTGATATTCCTCGCGATCCTCGATCACCGCAAGTTGCAGGGAAAGTCCTATTTGCGGAGCCGCGAGCCCCACGCCCGGCGCCTCCCACATGCAGGTGCGCATGGACTCGATCAATTTACGAACTTCCTTGCTGGAAATTTCCGCCGGAGTCAAGGTCCGGGCACGCTGCCTAAGGACGGGATCTCCCGCTTGCACGATTTCAAGGTTCACAGGGCCTACATTTTCCGCGCACAGGACGAGTCGTGCGCCTTCTTGTGGAATGAATCGACACGCAAATATACATGCGCATTCCATATCACAAAAGCGGCGTTCGTCGTAAACCTTTTAGCTTTTCTTGTGGGTATGTCCCTGGTACACGAATCGATGGCCCCCGGCGGCACGTTCGCGCTGGGCGATAAAAGCGGAAGCCTGATTCTCACTGACGCCTTTTTCAACCATATCCAGAATCACCGCGTCGGTCGCACCGGAGTTCTTTAGTTCCCCGAGTTTTTCCCCGGAAAGCACGGACAAGCCCTCCGAACGCCGTTGCGCCACCGCCAGGATAATTTTATCGGAGAGACCTGCGAGCCGCAGAATACGCGCTTCTCCGGCCCATAGTCCCAATTGATTCAGGCGAGCCAGCTGCAGCACCGTCTGGTCCGTCGATCCGGCGCCAAGCAAGTCCGCGACAGACTGTCCATCCGCGAAAGGTACATGCCGGCCGCGTGCGAGCTTGATCAGTTCAACACACGTTGGATCGCTAAGTCCGACATCGTGCGCTTTGGAGAGTTCCGCAAATTCCGCGTTGGAAACATTCAGCGATTTGAGTTCGGGCACCTCGTTGAGCCACATTGCTGCCTGATCCACGGCCTGAGTATCGGTTTGCTGGCTGGACTTGCACGAGGGAAGCAACAGTGCGCCGGCCAATAGCACGCCGGATAGAATACGCCGGGCGCCAAAAACGCGTATCGTACGGAACGACGGCATATTTCAATTGTACCCGTGATGCGGGGGGATGGCGGCGGCGTGTGCCGCGAAGATTAACGGGAACGCGGAACATGCTTTAGGTTGTTGGACTTGAATTCACCGCTGGGAAACCTTATCCGCAAAACCGGCCTGTCCACGTTTCGGACGATCTGCTCGTTTGGGCTAGGTACTTTCGGACTTCGAAGGCTAACAGGCTGCAGCCTGTTCTACTTAAACCTTATACAGCCGCTCCACGCCAAATATCCCGGAGATCTTGCGGATATTCGCGACGATACGCTCAAGTTGTTTGCGCTCTGTAATTTCGAGAGTGAGATCGATGCGGGCGTGCAAATTGTCAGGGTGGCTTCCTAGCGTGCGGATATTCGAGCCGGTTTCGCTTATAACACTGGTGATGTCAGCTAGCATGCCGGGCCGGTCCTGCGCTCGGATCAGTAAGGTGACGGGATACGTTGAGCCGGCGGCACCTCCCCATTCCACATCGATTCGACGTTCGACCTGGTACAGTAAATTCTGGACATTGGGGCACAATTTGGAATGGACAGCAACGCCCCGGCCTCGCGTCACGTATCCTACAATCTCATCTCCCGGAATAGGATTGCAACACTTGGCTCGAAACACCATCAAGTCATCCTGGCCGCCTACTTGCAGAGTTGAGTCGCCGACTCGCAACATCCGCTTGACGGTCGAAACCAGACGTGTCGCCGGCTCTTCGGTGGCTGCCTCGGTCTTGGGCGGCGGAACTGGCTCACCCAGCGCATTTGAAATAATCTGTCGCGCGGAAAACTTGCCATAGCCCAGATCAGCGAACAAGTCCTCAAGCTTCGCGCAACCGTACTCGCCTGCCACGCGCAACAGATCGGCCTCGGGAATTTTCTTCAGGCTGCGGCCGGCCTGCCTGGCTTCCCGTTCGAGCAGCCGTCGTCCAACCTCGGTCGCCTGGCTGCGCTCGATGAAATTGATGTGGTGCCGAATCTTACTGCGGGCGCGGGACGTGCGCACGAAATTCAGCCAGTCGCGGCTGGGTACGTGGCCCTTCTGCGTGAGGACCTCGACCACGTCGCCATTCGAAAGCCGGTGCCTCAGCGGAACAATCTGTCCGTTCACTTTTGCGCCGATGCATTGGTTCCCAACTTCGGTATGCACGGCGTATGCGAAATCGACAGGCGTGGCTCCGCGCGGGAGCGCCAGCACTTTCCCCTTCGGGGTAAACGCATACACTTCCTCCGGATAAAGGTCCACTTTTAACGTGGACATGAATTCCGAAGGCTCCTGCATCTCCTTGACCCATTCGATCAATTGGCGCATCCACAGAATGCGTTGATCGTCCGCGTCCGAAACGTCCTTGCCGTCCTTATATCTCCAGTGCGCGGCAACGCCCTGCTCGGCGATGCGATGCATTTCCTGCGTGCGAATCTGCACTTCAAACGTCTGCCCGGAGTGGATCACGGTTGTATGCAGCGATTGATACAGGTTGGGCCGCGGCATGGCGATGTAATCCTTAAACCGGCCGGGCACGGGACGCCATACCTGATGGATTACGCCCAGCGCGGCGTAGCAGTTGCGAATCGTGTCGGTAATCACACGAACCGCGAGCAGATCGTAAATCTGGTCGATCGTGCGATGCTGGCGGAGACTCTTCGTGTGTATGGAATACAGGCGCTTAACTCGGCCGTCGACTTCGGCGGCGATTCCATTTTCTTCCAGGCGCTTGCGAATTGTGTCCTGCAAGTTCTTTAGAAAGACCTCAAATTCCTTGCGCTTGGAAACGACGGTTCGTTGAAGCTCCTGATAGGCTTCGGGCTCAAGGTAACTGAACGCCAGGTCCTCCAGTTCGCCACGAATCAATCCCATCCCCAGCCGGTGCGCAATCGGCGCATAAATATCGAGCGTCTCGCGCGCGATTCGCTGCTGTTTTTCGGGCGCGAGAAAACCGAGCGTGCGCATGTTGTGCAAACGGTCGGCCAGCTTTACAACGACAACGCGAACATCGTTGACCATGGCGAGCAACATCTTGCGGACGTTTTCGGCCTGACGCGCCTCGGGCGCCAGCAGGTCCAGGCGGCTGATTTTCGTGACACCTTCCACCAGCCGGGCGATATCCGGTCCGAAGCGCTCGACGATTCGCGCCGAAGAAATGCGCGTATCCTCGACCACGTCATGCAGCAGCGCGGCGCACAGCGTCGTGATGTCCAGCTTCATGTCCGCCAGGATGTGCGCCACTTCGAGAGGATGCGAGAGGTAGGGGTCGCCCGACTTGCGCAATTGCGTGCGGTGCTGCTCGGCGGCGAATTCAAACGAACGCCTAAGCAACTCGATGTCGCTGGCAGGGCGGGTCTGGCGAACTTTTTCGACGAGCTCGAGAAAGCGCGACTGAAGCGCGCGCGTCGTGCGCTCCGCCTTGCCGCCGACGAGTGAAGCTAATCCAACCGGCTTTTCGACAGAAGACATTGCCTGGTATTTTATGTCTATTTGATGCCTGCGGGGAGAAAAGAGTTCGATGTGTTTACTAGAGGGCGCGAGTAAGGACAGTGGCAAAGGCTTTATCCGTTTGGGTTTAGATTTCGTGATCCCGAAAATCACAGAGGCTAAAACCCATGCTGCTCGAATTCTGGCACAACCAGTTGCTGCTATGGGAGTTTGGGGGTGAAAGTCAACGCGTCCAATAACGCACAGACTTTCGACTTCGGTTCCACTAAACTGGTTGAGTGAATGTTTTGGCACTATTTTTCGTATGGCGTCCGTTTTACGTTCGTGTAATTGCACACCTTTCGATCGTGCTTGTTTTTGTCCAGATTGGCCTGGCGCAGCCGAACCGAGTTCCGGGCGTGGCTAAGTCGCAAGGGGCCAGCACCGAGCCGCAAGTAATCGTCATCGGTTTTGTCGGCGGGTTTATCAGGCACAACAACATCATTCATAGTGAGGTGCAGCTTGCCGCGCGCCTGCGCAAGGATTATCCAACGGGCGTGTATGTGGAGACTTTTGAAAGCTATCACGAGAAAAGAGCTCTGAAAAGAATTCTCAAGCTTTTGGACACCAACCGCGATGTAGCTTTGACGTCCGATGAGAAACAAAATGCCCGTATTATTATTTACGGCCACAGCTGGGGCGGCTCGGACACCATCGCGCTCGCGCGTGATTTGGATGGAAATGGCGTCCCGGTACTTCTCACTATCCAGATCGATAGTGTCACTCAGGTGCATCGAAACGATTCCATTATTCCCGCAAATGTATCCCAAGCTGTCAATTTCTATCAGGCGGATGGACGTATGCACGGGCAGTCCAAGATTGTCGCCGCCGATTCAACACGGACGAAAATTATTGGAAATTTCAAGTTCGACTACGCAGGAAAGCCGTATAACTGCCACGGGTATCCCTGGTACGACCGCGTCTTCGGAAAAGCTCACACTCAGATCGAATGCGATTCAACGGTGTGGGCACAAGCGGAAGCTTTAATACGGATGGAACTGCCAGCCCCAACGACTGCCGCCGTCAATCACGCGGCCCAACCCTAGCGGGATTGTGACCTGGATTTTTCCAAGATGTAAACGTTGACGAACCGCTAATCGTAAGATTGGAGAATTTTCCAGTTATTTCTAACATGTGGCGCCGCTTATTTTCATACCTGGATTGAAATGACGCACCATGAAGTGCAAAGAGCTGAATCGAGAACGATCCAGCGGCCCCATGTTTGAAATCTCAGATTTCAGATTTCAAATTTGAGCTCCGCATATGGAATCGGCACACAAAAAAGGCGGCCCTGCTTGGGGCCGCCTCTTACGAACAAGGCAAATGAAGAGATCCACGCGTCGCCCGGCAGGCTATGACTTGGCCGGGGCTTCCATCTTTCTCTGCTTGATTTCCTTAGCCTTGTCAACGAGGCTATCGGCTTCTTTGAGGAGCGACGCGCGCTCGTCAGGACTGGCTGCTTCGTCTGCCTTGCGGCGGAGCATCAGGTTCAAATAGGCCATGGCGTCGTCATAATCGGGCCGCAGTTCGACGGCCTTGCGCAGGTTCGTGATACCCTCGTCAATCAACTGGCCATCGCCTTTCATGTAATCGTCCCGAACATCCGGAGGCATTGGATCGTCATCCTTCAAGGGCTTCGGAGCATGCGCCAGGCGCCATTTGCCGCGCAATTCCAAGTTGTCGCGGTAGGTGAGCGTCCAGTCGATTACGCCTATCCAGTAGTACGGCTCGGGGTCCTCGGGCTTGAGTGAGATGTGCTTCATGTGGTAGGTCTTCGATTCTTCGAACTTTTCCCGGGAATAAGGAGTCCCGGCCATGTTGTAAAGAATCGAGCCGATACCGTCAATCGCTGAGATATTCGCACCGTCCACGGAAAGAACATCTTGAAATTCCTTGACGGCCGCTTGGCCCATGCGGACATTCTCGTCGGATGGAGCGCCGGGAATGTACTGTGTCGCGTAGGCCGTGGCGAGGTAGAGCCGCGCATTCATCAGCGTAGGATCGTTGTCCTTCGCTTCCTTGAAGAATTCGATGGATTGATCGTATTTTCCGTCTCGATAGGCGGCGACGCCCTTGTTCAACTCATCGCGCGCCTTGAGCTTGGCACAGCCCGTGGCGCTGAAGGCAACCGCCATCATAGCCACAGCGAACAATGCCACGGAATTTGAATTCTTAGAATATCGAAAGTGCGCAAAAGGATTCATGGCAAACAATCCGTCCCCGCGAATTTTTTGTATTCCCCCGAGAGGGCAATGAAACTTCCGACCATTATGCCGGCCTACTCACTATACCCAAGCCAGCCTTCATCTTTTCGAACCCGCGCGACCCAGGAGTACATATTGGGAGGGCCGCGCCGCACACTCTACACCAGCATTGCCTCTGTTCAAAGCAACTTTATCGTCAAACTGAGGACAGGAAACCGATTCTTAGCGAAAGCCACAAACCAGCGAACCGCCAGAAGCTTATTTTCCAGCCTCAAGATTGGCGGTGATTAAGCCAACCTTGTCAATGCCGGACCCCCGCATGATATCGATGGCCCTTGCGACGTCGGAAAACCGGACCGCATCGTCGCCCTTTACGAAGGCCACCTTCTCCGCGCGCTCTTTAAAAACATCTGATAGACGGGGCCCCAGTGTGTCCCAACTGGCATCCTCTTCGTTGATCTTCAGTTTCCCGGTATCGAGAATCTGGACCACGATCGTCTTCTGAAGAGTTTGCGGTTGTTGCTGTTGGTTCGGGGGAGCAGGTTGCGGAACCAGCGCATCCAAACCCTTCGGCGTCAGCGGAGTGATCACCATGAAAATAATGATCAACACCAGAAGAATATCGATCAGAGGGACGACGTTCATCGTCGCCATCGAACCGCCTTGCTTGCCTCCAACATCCATTCCCATAGTCGTAGCTCCGTAATTTCAAATTCCGCGTCCCAAGCTGAGATGCTAGGACGGATCAGTGAACCAGACTCTTCCTGGAAGCAGAGCCGAGGAGCGCTCCGCTTCCAGGTTGAGAAACCTAGTCTGCTGGTGGCGGCGGTGCAGCAGCCCGACGGTTTGTATCGGTCTTATCGGTCAGCAAGCCAACGTTGTCCACGCCTGCCGAGCGAATTTCATCCACGATCTTGACCACGTCGCCGTACTTTGCCCGGCCGTCACTCTTGACATAAACGGTCTTGTCCAGCTTGTTCGAAATGCGATCGCGAACCTGGTCGGCAATTTGACTGATATCGGACTTCGTGCTGCCCAGGTAAACGTCACCGCTGGCAGAGATGCCGATGATTACTGCGTCATCCTTGTCCGCGTCGGGCATATCGTTGGGATTGTTGACCTTTGCCAATTCCACCGACAAGCCCTTTGTGAGCATGGGCGTGACCACCATGAAGATGATCAGCAACACCAGCATGATGTCGGCCATCGGAATGACGTTGGGAGCCGACATCTGTGCACCGACTGAAGGCTTGTATGCCATGGTTTACTTCTTTCCGCCTGCCCGGCGAGTAATAAAGTAGTTGACCAATTCCATCGAGGAGTTGTCCATTTCGACGTCGAACGCTTCGACCTTATTGGTGAAGTAGTTGTAGGCCCACACTGCGGGCACGGCAACCAGAAGGCCCAGCGCGGTGGTGACAAGCGCTTCGGAAATACCGCCGGCGACTGCCGACAACCCGGTCGCTTTGGTGGTCTCAATGCCTTTAAACGCGTTGATGATGCCGACCACTGTGCCGAACAATCCGACGAACGGAGCGGTCGAGCCGATGGTCGCGAGACCGGAGAGGCCGCGCTTCATTTCGGCGTGCACGATCGCGACGGAGCGGTCAAGGCCGCGCTTGGCGGCTTCAATTACCTCCATATCGGCGACTTGCGATGAAGCAGATTGAAATTCGGAGAGGCCAGTCGCGACAACCTTGGCGATGTGGCTCTTCTTGTTGCGCTCGGCGATCGAAATCGCTTCGTCGAGTTTGCCTTCGCGCAATGCACCGGCAACCTGCTGTACGAAAACGCGGGACTGCTTGCGCGCCGCACTGTACATCAGCACGCGGTCGATCATGACACCGAGAGACCACGCGGAGAGCAGAAACAAGATGCCCACGACGGTCTTCGCGATGATACTCATATTGCCCCACATCGTTCTCAGGTCCCATTGGCCCTGCAGGACGATCAGGTTCATTGCCCAAACGGCTAGATTCCCAAGCATGTGATTCGCTCCTTTTTATTTCGATTGAACCATTCGAATCGTACTGGCCGGAACCGGCATTTTGCCGGCCCCGGCCGACTCCCTGTTTGGCGGCCCGATTCGGGCAGGCTGCCGTCCTGCACTAACCACCCATCGTGAACGTGACTGTAATCGTCGTATCGACTTCCACCGGATCACCGTTGAGCTGAGTCGGCTTGTAGCGCCACTGTTTCACGGCGTCCAATGCCGCCTGCACCAGGAGCGGGTGGCCTGAAACGACTTCAAGCTGCGCGACCTTGCCTTCCTTGTCGATGATGGCATGAAGGACGACGTTGCCTTGAATGCGCGCTTGCCGTGCCAGCGGCGGATAAACCGGCCTGGTCTGAGAAAGGATTGAAGCTGCCGTTACGTTTCCGCCCTGCTTGATGCGAGCGGGAGTCGCAGCCTTCGGCGGAGGAGGAGCAACTGGCGCGGCTGCGGAAATAATTCCCTGCCCGGGAAGTCCGCCGAACACACCGCCCGTGTTCGTGTTAGTGATGACATCGGGAGGTAGCTCAGCCTCTTTAAACACGGCCACTTCCTTCGGAATCGCGCGCGGCTGCGTCAATTTTCCAGACTGGATCAAACGAGCAACCGGCTTGACCTCCACCTTGACGGGCGTTGGCGGTGGTGGCGGGGGTGGCGGAGGAGGAGGCGCGATGAGCAACGTCGATAGCATCGCTTTGGGCAGCGCCTCTGTATAAATTAACGGGATCAAAATCAGGACACCCAGGATCGTGGTCTGAACGATGGCGGAAAGAATTACGGACCAACTCTTATTGGTTTTTTTCTTTTCCGACGACGACTCGAGTAGTTCGTCAAACATTGCTTTCTCCTCCTGCCGAAAAACGCCGAGAACATCCTACGCCTTTCGGAGTTTAGTACCGGCTGCGGTTCCGGATGGTGCTAGAGCCCCGCCCTGGCCTCTCCACTTGTTCCAACCGACAACCAAAGGCGCGGCAATCCCAAAACTGGAATACGTTCCTACCAGAATTCCAACGACTAAAGCAAATGAAAAAGCGCGGAGAACCTGGCCGCCCATCAAAAACAGAACCAGCACGGTGAGAAACGTCAGGCCGCTGGTGAGAATTGTGCGCGAAAGCGTCTGGTTAATCGAACGATTCACGATGTTGTGAAATGGCTCGCGGCGCATGAGCCGCGTGTTTTCACGGATACGATCGAAAATCACAATCGTGTCGTTCATCGAATAGCCGACCAACGTCAACAGCGCCGCAATTACAGTCAGCGAAATCTCAAAGTGAAAAATGGAAAACAAACCCAGCGTAATCAGCACGTCGTGGAACACGGCCAATACAGCGGCAGCACCGTACACCCACTCGAAACGAAATGCAATATAAACCAGCATTCCGGCCAAAGCGTACAAAGTCACCACGACCGCCTGGCGACGCAATTCCGAGCCAACTTTCGGCCCGACGATTTCCACATTGATGATGGCAAAATTACTGGCGTAGAACGAATCGCGCAAGGCGGCAATCGCCGCCGCATTTGCGCCGGCAGCGGATAGGTCATTGAGATTAGTGACGACGCCACCACGGTCCTTATCGCGAAAGGAAACAATTTGCCGCGCCAATTGAGCATAGCGGTCGCCGGCGGTCGCGCCCAAGCTCAGAGGATCCTTACGAGTCAAAACGTCCGATACGACGGATTGGCCAGCCGCGTTAAAATCCTGCTTTCCAGCCTCTCCAGCTCCCAAGGTGGCATGCAGGGCGTTCAGAATGGCAGTCTTCCCGGCGTCGAGAGCCTCGGCTCCCTGGCCCTTTTCCTCAAGATTGATCAGGACTTCATTCGAATTGGGATTTGCGATGTCACTAACAGGAACAATTGTGCTATTTCCGAGCCCTTGCTGAGCGAGGCCGCTGCGGAGCGTGTCAACAGGAGGAGGACCGGCAAAGCGAACATTGACAACCGTACCACCTTTAAAATCAATGCCGTAGTATGGGCCGCCGTGGGCAATCAGCGAGGCGCCCCCGACCACTAATAGGGTAAGCGAAAGTCCAAAAAAGTACTTCGCTTTGCCCATCCAGTCGATATCAGCTTGTTTGAAGAAATTCATGATCACTCTGGCCCGTTAGAGTTTGACACCAACCGGTGATGATTTGTTCCCAAAAAAGAACTGCTAAATTACATCGCTGCAATGAAGCTGTGAGTCCTAGCCAACCGGCCGCGCCCCTCGCGCTGCAACCGCACCCGCTCAAACAGGCCCTAGCAATAGCCTGTCTTGCGTGTCATTCCGACCGAAGCGAGGAATGACACGGGAACTTTTTCCGCAATTTGTCATTGCCCCTATCTGTCAAAGCCCGTCAAATGCAAATTCCCTTAAATACTGAGTTCCGCCTCGCGGGGCATCTTGTGCAGGTGCCAGTCAAAGATTACGCGCGAGACATAGACCGAGGTGAACAGGTTTGCCAAAAGACCGATCACCAATGTGATTGCAAAGCCGCGTACCGGGCCGGTCCCGAACAGGCCCAGAAACAGCGCGGAAACGACGGTCGTGACGTGAGTATCGACGATCGTTAAAAATGCGCGCTTGAACCCCAGATCGACCGCGGAAACCGGAGCCTTCGAGGTTCGCAACTCTTCCCGAATTCGCTCGAAGATCAGGACGTTCGAATCGACGCCCATACCGATCGTCAAAATTACGCCGGCAATACCCGGCAGAGTCAGCACCGCTCCAAAATAAGCCAGCGCCGCGAGCAAAATGACGAGGTTAAGGACGAGTGCGACAACCGCGTTTACACCGGACAGCCGGTAATAGACGACCATAAAGATCATCACGACAACGAGGCTCACAATGGAGGCCTGCACGCCGTGGCGGATGGAATCGGCGCCAAGCGATGGACCCACGGTCCGCTCTTCCAAATACTTGATGGATGCGGGGAGCGCTCCGGAGCGCAGAACCAGGCCCAGATCGTTGGCTTCCTGCTCTCCAAATTGCCCTTCGATCACGCCCGTATCGTCGATGCGGCCGTTGATTACGGGAGCGGTTTGCAGTCTCTTCTCGAGCACGATGCCAAGCTGTTTTCCAATGTTTTGCTCGGTAAATGGACCAAAGCGCCGGCCGGCTTCGGTGGAAAGCGTGAAATCCACATCGTAGAAGCCGATATTTTTTGTGCTTCGCACGGCTGTCGCGCTGCGCAAGTCACGGCCGGTTACAACAGGGACGCGATCGACCACATACCAGCTTTCAGCACCGGGCGCGCCGTTACTCGAGGGCTGACTTTTTCCCTCGATGATTTGGGCGTTCGGCGGCATGATGCCCCCGTGGGCCGCCTGAGCCGCCACTTCGGACTGATACGGCGTCGAGTCCAGAACTAGGTGCAACTCCAATTGTCCGCCGGCCTGAATCACACCCTTGGCGCGGTTCGGATCGCCCTCGCCCGGCAACTCAACGATGATTTCGTTATCTCCCTGGCCGTAGGGAGCGACGAGTGGCTCAGTGAGGCCCAGCGCGTCAATTCGGCGCCGAATCGTCTCCTCAGCCTGGTCCATCGTTTGCTGCTGAATGCTCACGATTCTCGATTGCTTCATCGTTACAACGTAGCCGGAAGCTTCACCGGGCGCGGGTGAAATATCCCAGTCCGCAAACTGATCCGAAATCAAATTCCGCGCGGTGCCAGCCTGTTCGGGAGCGATATTGTGAATCAGAATCTGAGTGTCGCTGAGCTTTCGAATCTCGTCGTATCGGATGGTTTTGTCACGGAGCGCTGTCGTGAGGTGATCGAGCGTCTGATCGGTCTCCTGGCTGACCGCCTCCTGAACCTGTACTTGTAAAATTAGGTGCGTTCCTCCCTGCAAATCCAGACCGAGCTTGATGCGATCGGCAAAATTGGACTTGATGCCGGACCACGACTTGGGAGGAAAATCAGGAAGGCCTACCAACCCGATAATACAAATAAGAATGACACCTATGATAAACAGCGCTTTCCACTTGAGATTCGAATTCATGGCTGGATTGGCTCAGGACTCCTAAGAACGGTTCATCGGTCCGGCAGCGTTACTCCTCCTTGCCTTCTGGCTGGAGGCCGGATATTGCGGAACGCAAAACCTTTACTTTCACTTGATCGGCGATGCGAAGCTGAATGGAATCGCCCTCAATCCCTACAATCGTGCCAAACATGCCGCCGGAGGTGATGACCTTATCTCCATTTTTTAACGCGCTGAGCATTTCGGTGGTTTTCTTTTGGCGGCGTTGCGCGGGCAAGATCAGCAACACATAAAAGATGACCATGATGATGAGCAACGGCGCGAAGGCCATGATGCCGCCCGCACCCTGGGCCATCAGAGACAACGGTTCCGGTGAAAAAATCAAGGACATCTTTGCTGCTCCGCCTTCCGCTAATTTCACGCGTTAAAGAACTTCGGACAAAATTAGGTCCACCGCTCTCAAGCCTTCAGGAGGACAGGACCGTGAATTCCTTCGCCCGCATTCGCGCCCTGACACCCGCGGACCCTCGACCGGTCCGTTTCAGGGTTGACCCGCTTCCATGCGCGTCTGGAACTCTGAGGAGAATTCTGTTAGTTCCCCAAACGCGATAGCCTGTCGAATTTTACGCATAATGTCAAGGAAAAACGCGACGTTATGGTGAGAGTTCAAAATCGAGGCCAGGATTTCATTCGCCTGGAACAGGTGGCGCAGGTACGCGCGAGAGTAGGTGCGGCAGACGGTGCACGAGCAGTTTTCGTCGAGAGGCCGAGGATCATCGGCATAGATCGCGTTTTTGATGTTCACCCTTCCCGCGCTGGTAAACAGGCACCCGTTGCGCGCATTCCTGGTGGGCAGCACGCAATCCATCATGTCGATCCCGCAGCTGACGAAATTCGCGAGTTGCTCGGGCAGCCCTACCCCCATTAGATAGCGCGGCCGGCCTTTCGGAAGGTGCTCGGTCGCGGCAGCCGTCATTTCGCACGAAAGCGCGTGAGGCTCACCCACCGCGAGCCCCCCCACCGCATAGCCGGCGAAATCAAGGTCCACCAGCTGGCGGGCACTATCGCGCCTCAGATCGGCGTGCGTGCCGCCCTGAACGATGGCAAATAGCGACTGTCCAGGTGTCGTGGATCTGTCCGCGTTCGCCTTCGCGTAGTCACGACATCGGTGGGCCCATTCGGTGGTGCGCTTTACAGCCCCTGCGGCACGCGCGTGGTCGGCCGGATATTCGATACATTCATCGAGGACCATCGCGATGTCGGAACCGAGAGCCTGTTGAATCTCGATCGATTTTTCCGGCGACAGGAAATGCTCGGAGCCGTCCAAGTGCGAACGGAAAACCACGCCCTCGTCGTTGACTTTTCGCAGATCGGCGAGGCTAAATACTTGAAAGCCGCCCGAATCCGTGAGGATCGCCCCCGGCCAGGACATGAAGCGATGCAGTCCGCCTAGCCGCCGAATTCTTTCATGACCGGGACGCAGATAGAGGTGATATGTGTTGCCAAGCAGAATTTGAACTCCCAGCTCCCCAAGCGCCTGCTGCGTAAGGCCCTTCACCGTGCCGGCAGTGCCGACCGGCATGAACGCGGGCGTGTCGATCACGCCGTGCGGCGTGGTGAGCCGTCCCAGGCGCGCGCCGGTCGGATCGGTTTTTAGAACTTCGAAGTGAAATTCCATCGGAGTGAGTTTAGCAGGACACTGGAGCGTTGCCACATCGCGCCCTGGTGTTTCAGTGTGTCTCACCCGTCAGATTTAGCGCTTGAGATTTACACCGCCAGGCACGGCATGCCGTGTTCCAACATTAGCGATTGTGTATACGGATGCGTGGGAGCGCCAAGGATTTGCTCGGCCGCGCCAGTTTCGACAATGCGGCCGCCTTGCATGACGGCGATGCGTGTCGCGAGCTGGGCGACGACGGGCAGGCTGTGTGAAATCAGTAAGTACGTGAGTGCATAATCGCGCTGCAAATTTTGCAGCAATTCGAGAATCTGAGCGCCAACGGAAACATCGAGCGCGGAAACGGGTTCGTCCGCAACGACCAGGCGCGGACGCAGCACCAGGGCGCGTGCGATGCCGATGCGCTGCCGCTGGCCGCCGGAAAATTCGTGCGGGTAGCGGGTGAGCGCGTCTTCTGCAAGGCCGACGGCGCGCAAAGTTTCAACGACGCGGGCCACGCGCGCCGATCGAACCATCCGCGGTTCGTGAATCTCGAGCGGCTCGCCGACAATCTCTCCAACGCGCATCCTCGGATCGAGCGACGCGAACGGGTCCTGGAATACCATCTGCATTTCGCGCCACAACGCACGAAGTTCCGCGCCGCGCGCCGCTAGAAAATCCCGCCCTTCGAGGAGTAATTCGCCGGAGTCGGGCTCAATCAGCCGCAGCAACATGCGCGCAAGCGTCGTCTTGCCGCTGCCGGATTCACCGACAATAGCGAGCGTTTCGCCCGCCGCCAGCTGGAGGCTCACGCCGTCGACAGCAGCGACGCCTGAAAACGTCTTGCGCAAATTGCGCGCTTCAAGAAGCGGGTCGGGCATCAGCGTTCACCTTTGTAGGAATGGTGTTCATCGGCTGTGTGAAATTTAATTTTTGTGGAACGGCAGAGGTGTGTCTCAACGCTTGTGGATCGCAATTGTCGTGGCCTCGTAACGTCAGTTCGGTATCGTCGCCGAAGCATCCAGTAGGACAGGCTTCAGCATGTCTGAATTTGACTTTTATACAATCGAAAACTCTCAACCTAGGACTTTTCAAGATTTCTGTCCTTCCTTCTCCGAGA
>JBEKCU010000081.1:0-14480 GCA_050014735.1 Candidatus Acidiferrales bacterium
ACTTCGGGGTCGAACTGACTTCCTGAGCAGCGGACGATCTCTTCTCGCGCTTTTTGGAATGGGAGGGCGGCGCGATATGGTCGGTCCGAGGTCATGGCATCGAGCGTATCCGCGACCGCGAATATCCGGGCCCCCAGTGGGATTTCTTTGCCGATCAACCCCTGGGGATAGCCGGTGCCATCGTAGAATTCTTGATGGGCGAGCAAGATTTGAGCAGCGCCGGACAGGAATGAAATTTGTCGCACCATGTCATATCCGATACGCACGTGCTGCCTCATGATTTCGGTTTCTTCAGGAGTCAGCTTGCCTGGTTTGAGCAGAATTGAATCTGGAATTCCAATCTTACCAAAGTCGTGGAGAAAGGCGCCGATTTGAATCTGCTTGAGTTCTTCATTCCCGCAACCCATAGCCTTGGCGATCTCCAACGAATATCGAGTCACGCGCTGGGAATGACCAGCTGTTTCGTTGTCCCGCAAATCCAAAGCTTCGCCCAACACGTGCAATGTTTCGTCATACGTTGATTTAATGTGTTCGACGGCAATCTGGAGTTGCTTGGTTCTCTCGCGCACCAGTTCTTCCAGGTGATCATTCTGCAGTTTCAACGATTGCCGGAGTTCGTGCAATTTAAGGTGGGTTTCGACGCGGGCGCGAACTTCTTCAAATTGGAAAGGTTTACATATGTAATCCACACCGCCGGACTGGAAAGCCCTGACCTTGTCTCCAATTTCGTTCAGAGCGCTGAGGAAGATGACGGGGATGCCTGAAAGATCTTCGATGCACCTGAGGCGTTCGCACACTTCATAGCCGTTCATCTCCGGCATATTGATATCCAATAGAATTAAGTCCGGTCGATTTCGCGCGGCCGCCGCCAGTGCCAGCCTCCCGCCGGGAAACGAACGCACTTCACATCCTTGCTGCCGCAGCATGTCTTCCAGCAGCCTCAGGTTAGCAGGATTGTCATCCACGACCATGATATCCCGTCGAGCCAATACATGTTTCTTCGTATCCATCGCACCTCCCGCAGCAACTAGATCGCGGTATGGCCTCCCCTGGCAAGCATTTCTTGGAACCACGCATTACAGGGCAATCTCGTCCTCTCATCCTCGTGACGACTTGAGTCTCTGATTGACCGAATTCGTAATTTGCTGTGTATCACTCTTGTCTATAAAAGTGAGTCCGGGAACCCGAACGCGCACCAATTCCTGGACGCTTCGGACTATTGCGAAATTTCCGATGCGATCAATCCAAGTCCCTGTGAGTATTGTCCCCTTCTTGAGGATGAGCAGCTTTTTATCCTTGCTCATCAAATCCTCTTCGAGGACCATGGCAGCGCGAAGTTCTCGAATTGGCAATCGTCGGACTTCAAACTCGGTTTGCGTTGGAGAATAACTGTCAAGTGCATCCAACATGCGCGAGTCAAATCGGCCTGACAACCTGATCTGATTGAGCGCGGAGCGGCAAGCAACTCCTCGGTAGATCTCTTGGTCCAACTGCAATGCCAAATGGAGCATGTGAGCGCCTTCGCGTGACTGTTTCTTGACGGACGGTTCTTCCTCGGGTTTCTGTTGCTTCCGAACCATCTCAGCAACAACTTCCAATCGTGGGATATTGGAAATGAGGCGGGCGCCGCTCTCCGGATGAGCGCGATACATCTGGTCCTCGTCAGGCGATAGCTCTTGACCACTATAGGCCTTTTCGAAAACCTCGTCGGGAAGCGATAAACAACCCAGCAAGCACAACCTGGCAGCGAGTTCGTATTGCCAGAAATTTACGATCTCCATTCGTTTTGTGACCCAGCAGACGATGTCTTGAATGGCATGAGATCGCGAGGCCAGCAATGGCGATGAGAGTTGGACTAACTCCCAGAGAGTGTCAACTGCACCAGCGAGGGTCTTTTCCAGTAATTCATGCTCAGCTTGTTGTGCACGTCGTAGCTTGACTTGGGTCTCCACGCGAGCATGGACTTCCTCGAATTGGAAGGGCTTGGAAATGTAATCGACCCCTCCCGATCGAAATCCTCTTATCTTGTCCTCGGTCGCATTGAGAGCGCTGATAAAAATCACTGGAATCCCGGAAAGAGACGCGCTGGACTTTAGCCGCTCACAGACTTCATAGCCATTCATTTCCGGCATATTGACATCCAACAGAATCAAGTCTGGAGCCTCTTGTTCTGCCGCCGCAATAGCCAGTCGGCCGAGCGGAAACGACCTCACTTCATACGCATGCTGCCGTAGCATATCGTCCAAGAGCTTCAGGTTCGCGGGATTGTCATCCACGATCATGATATTCGCTTGATTGGCTGAAGACACAGACGGGAGGCTCATCGTCGGCATGCTTCCTCCAGCAATTGATTCAAAGCGTCGTATTCGTACTTGTCGGCGAGCTCCTGCAGACTGTGCGCGGATTCGACATTCCCAGTTTCCGGTATTTTGAGGATCAGATCATCCAGGAGTTTTTTGTTGCCGGCTAAAGTGGCGTTGCGGATCTCTTCGATTAACTCCCGAGGTATTTGCCGAAGGCTCGCCGAGTTAAGCGCAGATTCTCCGACACCACGTTGGCCTTCGGCACCTCCTACGTCCTCATAATCATAGACAACATTTAGATGAGTGCGGATGGTTTCGAGGAGATCGCCCTCGTTGCACGGTTTCGCGACGAAATCATCTGTACCGCTCTGAGCTGCCGCTCGACGGTCGGCATCCAGGGCGCTAGCAGTCAGAAGAACGATGATCGTTTCTTTCCCAAGCGGATCGGATTTTATTCTTCGGGTCGCCTCCAGCCCGTCCACAACGGGCATATGCATGTCCATCAGAATCAACTGCGGATTCCATTGCTCCCAGATTCGGATCGCAGCCACCCCGTTATCCGCGCCTCGTACAGAGAAGCCGATGGAACGAAGCAGTTTCATCAGCCAATCCTTGTTTTCAAGGAGGTCGTCTGCGACCAAGATTTTCGGAGGTTCCTGTCCCTTCGCTATGGAAATAACGTGCCGAGGAGGATTTCGCTTCACGGCTACGCCCGCGTCGCCACGGACGATAGGTACCTCGAATCGAAACTCCGAGCCGTTGCCAGGGTTGCTCATCACCGTTATATCGCCACCCATGAGGCGCGCGTATTTGCGGCTGATGGCCAATCCCAGGCCGGTTCCTTTCAGGCTGTCCAGACCGCTCCTGGTTTGGCTAAACGACTCGAACAATTTCCTTTGGTCTTCATCTGCAATTCCTGCACCTGTGTCCTTAACACGGGCGGTCAGCCATAGATCGGCTTCCCTTTGCTCCAATGTGACTCCGAGTGTGATCTGGCCAACTTCTGTGAATTTGACTGCGTTCCCTAGAAGATTGATCAGCACTTGTCGGATCTTACCTGCGTCCGCGACTACATATGGCACCGCCTCACCATCGAGCAACATTTCGAAGCGTAGCGCCTTCGCTCCAGCCCTTAGATTAAACATCGCCGCCAGATCATCCAGTAATCTGACGAGGCTGAATGTCGATGGATTGAGTTCCGTGCGGCCCGACTCGATCTTGGACATGTCTAGAACGTCATTTATGAGAGTGAGTAGGTGCTCACCGCTACGACCGATGATCTTGAGATTAGCTTTCGCTTCGGTTCCCAGGCTCGGATCTCGCAACATCAGCTGGGCGTACCCAAGTATGGCGTTCATAGGAGTACGGATCTCGTGAGACATTGTCGACAGAAACGTACTCTTGGCCCGGTTAGCAGCTTCAGCCTCAACCTTGGCTCGCAGGAGCTGCGCATTTGCGTCCTGAAGCTCCTGGTTGGCGGCTTGCAACTGCTGCGAGTTGCGGAAAATCTCGGCCTCCATCTGCTCCACTCGGGCACGCATCTCGGAGGTATTGCTTGAAAGCTGTGACTTCTGAAGTACGAACTTGGTCACGTCCTCCACGCGATGAATGATGTACTCAATCCGATCATTCTTTCCGAGTACGGGGGAGTTGATGGGACTCCAGTATCGTTCCTCGAAGGTACCGTCGGGCCGGCGAATGTCGTACTTCTGGATGGCCATGGTGTCTGGGGCGTTGGTCTGGCGTACTCGCTCGAATGAGTCCCGCAGGCGAGAAGTACCAGTGGCAAGGGGGTCCTCGGGGTTGTCGGGGAACGCATCGAAAATGCCACGGCCGACGAGGTCCTCGCGCTTTCTCATGGTAGCCATCAGGTAGGCGTCGCTCGCGGAGACGATCTTCAGGTCTGGCGTGAGGATGAGGAAGAGAGCGGGCAGTGACTCGAAGAGACCTTGTAATACGGTGCGGCTGCGGCGTAGTTCGTCTTCAGCCGCCCGGCGCTCGCTGATGTCACGGGCAATTGATGAGGCCGCCGTGACATGGCCAAGCGAATTCTTGATGGGAGAAACAGTTAATGCGATGTTAATCGGCTTGCCGTCCTTTCTTCGGCGGACGGTCTCCTCTTTGAATACTTTTCCTTCCTGAAGCTCCGATATGATTTTGGATATCTCGTCGGGGCGGTCCGGCGGAAGCAGGATGGAGATCGGTTTGCCAATAACCTCTTCGGCTAGATACCCGTAAAGCCGTTCTGCGCCTTTGTTCCAATTGACGATAATGCCGTCCGGTGTCTTGCCGATGATGGCGTCATCCGAGTAATCAACAATGGAAGCGAGCTGCTCCCGGCCCAGTTCCGCGCGCTTTCGATCCGTGATGTCTCGAATCGTGCTGGAAATTAGAGGACCCTCCTCGGTTTCGAGGGGGCTGAGGCTGATCTCAACCGGGACCTCGGTGCGGTCCTTGCGCATCGCGTATAGCTCTACACCGGCCCCCATGGACCGCACCCGAGGATCGGCGAAAAATCCCTCGCGGTGCCCAGCATGTTTGCCTCGGAAACGTTCTGGGATCAGCATCTCAATTGATTGGCCCAGCAGCTCTTTTCGCGCATATCCAAACAGCTTCTCGCCTTGCGTATTGACCAGGACGACCTTCCCCCTTTGATTCACCACCACCACGGCATCTGGCGATGCTTCCAGTAACTCTCGGAACATCCCCTCCGCCACGAGCCTCTTGGCGATGGCGCGAAGGTGCTCTTCCGTTTGTCGGCGTTCGGTCACATCCCAGGTGACGCCGGTGAGACGGCTCGGTCGTCCGGATTCGTCGAAATAGACTTTTCCACGTGCAGTTAGCTGCCGGACGGTGCCATTGGGCCACACGACTCGGAATTCCGAATCGAATTTTGCGCCGTGTTCGATGGCTGCGGCGACCTCTTGCTTGATTCGCTCGCGGTCGTCCGGGTGAATCTGAAGTACAAACCCCTCAACGTTTCTTGGAAACTGGCCGGGCGAAAGTCCGAAAAGGACCGAGCAATTCTCATCTGCCGTGACGATATTCGCAGCGGTCTCCCAGGTCCAAATCGCGACACCTAAGGCACGCAACGTGAGGTGTATGCGCTCCTTGCTTTGTTCGAGCGCTTCCTGCGCCTCATCAAGCTCCAAGTTTTTCGCGGAGTACTTGCGCTCAACGACTGATCCGAGAATGGCGATGCCCAGTATGCTCATCGTGAAGAATACGATGGCTGCCATACCCAGAGCCGATATGCTAACGGCGTGAGACAAATCCAGGGGCGCGTCGGATGCGGTGAACGTGGCTGCGGCCATTCCGGTGTAGTGCATGACGGGGATAGCGATACCCATCACAGTCGCACTAACCAGTTTCCTTACAGGATGCCGCTCTGTGTCACTCCGTACTCTGAACAACAGCCTCAATGCTACCAGCGATATCACGATGGCCAGGACGATCGAAAGAGCAACTAGTGCTCGGTTGTATTCGCACATCGCTGGAAGGCGCATTGCAGCCATTCCGATATAGTGCATCGCGGCGATACCCGAACCCATTAAGTAGGCACCGGCGACCGAAATCCCCCAACCCAGTTGTTGCCTGCCAGCTAGAAGCAAAGCCAGGGCAGACGTGAGAACCGCCACCAGTAGCGAAATTAGGACCGTGGGCCAGTCATAGGCGACAGAAACCGGTAAACGGTGAGCGAGCATACCGACGTAGTGCATCGACCAAATGCCTTGTCCCATCGCGATGGCCCCACCCGCCAGCCAAATAAGGCGAACCCGACCGCGTGTCACTGTCACTCGACCTGCAAGATCGAGTGCGGCGTAAGAGGCGCAAATTGCAATGAGAACGGAGAGGGCTACAAAACGGAAGTCGTAAGAACTGGCCAGCGCCATATTATCCAAATGCATGTTCAGTTGCCCCTTGTTTGTGCCGGTATCCGATTAAGGGCCTATGGGCTGTTCGCGAATCCATCCTTCCATGATTGTGGAAAGACAACGATACTGATCCATATATCGGCCTATCGATGAGAAACTTTAGTTTTCAGGCCGAAGTAGTTCGAGTTGTGAGGCGGCTTAAAAACCGACCTGCCTTGTACGAGTCACTTTTCTGCGGGTCGTACGGAGCACGGACGGGCTGAGAGGCTGTTGGTTTCGCTTCCGTCGATTGAGAAGACATACCGTATTTTCCCACGAACGCTTGGTCGGTCATCGTCAGATAGACAACCCCCTCGATGAAACCGATCAACGAGAGAATGAACGTCCAGCAAAACAATATGTAGACTATGCTTTGACCAACTTTACCCAAGTAAAATTTGTTCACTCCAATTCCACTCGCTGCGCTCAACTTAACTGGCGGCTTGTCGCGAATTCCTTCTGCCGGAGGTCCGCCAACGCCAGTGACCGATTTACAGAACGGAGAAGCCACGCACCGCTGGCCGCAAATCCTGCCGGGAGGCAAGGCCGTGCTGTTCACGGCTCACACGGCGACGATTGGATTCGACGCAGCCAACATCGAAGTGATGTCTTTGGCGGATCACCGCACGAGAACCCTCGTGCGAGGCGGCACGTATGGTCGCTATTTGCCCAGCGGCCATCTCGTTTACGTGAACCGAGGCACGCTGTTTGCTGTACCGTTCGACGTGGATCGGCTGGAGGTTCACGGGACGCCTGCTCCGGTGCTCGACCAAATCGGCGATATAGGCGACGGTTCGGCTCAGCTCGATTTTTCCCAAACTGGAACCTTGATTTACCGCAGCGGTGGTGCGGTCGGCGGACGCTCCACTGTTGCATGGCTGGACGGCACGGGGAAAGCGCAGCCACTGTTAGCCAAGCCGGGCGATTATTCGAATCCTAGTATGTCACCGAACGGCCAGCGGCTGGCCTTGAATGTAACGGAGGGATCGGTCAGAGTCATCTGGGTTTACGACTGGCAGCGGGACACGATGACGCGGGTGACCTTCGCTGGATCGGCGAACCATCCGGTATGGAGTCCGGACGGTCGGTACCTCGCATTCGACGTACTGGGAGATGGTATGTTTGCGATCCGTTCCAACGGATCGGGCAAGCCGCAAGCCTTGACTTCGAGCAAAAACCTTCAGGTTCCGTGGTCCTTCGCACCCGGGGGAAAGCGACTCGCGTTCCTGGAAGGAGGTCTTGTTACTAGAACTGATCTATGGACCGTTCCACTAGAGAGCGATGACACGGGGCTACGTGCCGGGAAGCCAGAGGTTTTCTTGCAAACACCGGCGGATGAACGGTGGTCTGCCTTTTCTCCCGACGGCCAGTGGATCGCTTATTCGTCCGATGAGTCGGGAACCTACCAAGTTTACGTTCGGGCGTTTCCCGACAAAGGCGGAAAATGGCAAATCTCGAACGGCAGTGGCAAATGGCCGTTGTGGTCGCACAACGGACACGAGCTATTTTTCGAGACATCGGACAACCACATCATGATGGCGGCGTACGCGGTGAAAGAGGATTCCTTCGTGGCCGACAAGGCGCGGATGTGGTCCGAAACGCAGCTCGGGAACGCCACCCAGGGCCTGGCTAACTTCGATCTCGCGCCGGACGGCAAGCGCATCGTTGCGTTGATGCCGGTCGAGACAGCGGAAGGTCAGAAGGCGCAGAGCCACGTGATCTTCCTCGAAAACTTCTTCGACGAAGTGCGCCGCAAGGTTCCGATCAGCAAGTAATTTCAATCGCGCTTATCCCTGCGAATCTTCAATAAAAATGAGCATTTGAGGTGGTTCGGTCGGATAGGTTATCCACCGCCGGGAGTTTGTGAGCAGCAGCGTCGCGGGCGGCGATGCCCGGCTCGGAAGGTATACCGGGCGAACCAGCAAAATCAGTAATTCAGGGCTAATGGAATCAACCGCTTGCGGCTCTCGTAGCGCAGCCCTTTCTGACCATCAGTTCGCAACCTCAACAAAACAGTCGAAGGGCGCTTGCCGTGGGGTAAACGCGCCGTCGCAGATCAAACATCCCCGCATCCCATAGGGTAATAAAGGCGATTCCACCCGAATTCGGCAGGCGGCTTTTTTGTTTTAGTCGGCGTCGAGGCGAGAAATTGGGACTCGCGTTTAGACAAAATTTGGAGGTCCGCTGTATACTAGAGATGACGATACTGCGGCCAGCCAGCAAAATTCATAGCAGAGAGGCGGGGGGTATGACAGCGGCTAAAGGCAAGGCGCAGAGCAAGGGCGTGTACGCGGATATGATTCGTTTCGGCTTAGACCTCGCAGTGATACAGCGGGCGGAGAACCTTTTCGCCGAGGCGATGAGGGAAATTGCTAAGGCCGAGGGCAAGGGCGTGCGGGACATCTTCGACCTCGGCAAGTTGGACAGCCTGATCATCGGCAACGATCCGAGGTCGGCTGTATACCTAAGGCGGAGGGCAAGTTGACGATCCGAGAACTGATGGAGGAACAGCGGAAGCGAGTTCGCTCCTGCAATCCAGCGGAGCGACTCGCGGCGGCATTGCTGATCCCTGCCGAGCTATCAAGACGGCTGCGGGTGCTCGGCAACTCCGAGATCGCGCAACTGCTGGAAGATGAGGTCTGCCAGAACATGAGCATCTTGGCTCCAGAGGCGACGGTCTGTGTCGAAGCCGCGCTTCGCCTCCGGCGAGCCACAGACAGTCTCCAACTTTATTCGACAGACAGGAGAAACTGAGCGCATGAAAAAAGCAGGGATTTACGTTCGAGTCTCGACCGCCGACCAGCACGTTGAGTCCCAGTTGTACGACTTGCGAGAGCTTGCTTCACGGCGCTCCTTTGAAGTGGTCAAGGTCTATCAGGACTGCGGGGTTTCGGGACGGAGAGCGCGGCGTCCGGGCTTGGACGCGCTGATGGCAGACGCACGGCAACACAAATTCGAGGTCGTTCTAGTCGCGGCATTCGACCGCATGGCGCGGAGCACGCGACATTTCCTACAGGTGGTTGACGAGTTGGACAGTCTGGGTATTGCCTTCATCTCCCGCAGAGAGGGCATTAACACTGACGACCATAATCCCATGGGTCGTCTTTTCCTGACGCTTATTGGCTCGATTGCGGAACTCGAATCCGACCTGATTCGCGAACGGGTACTCGCCGGAATGCGCAGGGCGCGACTCGATGGCGTTCGAATCGGACGCGCTCCGATGAACCTAGATCGGGCAGCCGTCGTGCGCGACCGACTCAGCGGCATGACACTGACCGCTGTCGCCAAGAAGTGGGGCATTTCCCGCAGTCTGGTTTGCAAATTGGTAAAGAGATTACAGGCTGGTGACGAAGGCTCCGTGCTGCCGCCACCCAGTTTTGTTGATTCCGTTCACGTTATGCGGTCGAGATCAGCCGAAGCGGGCTGGTGAGAAATCTATAGCCTCGTCACCAGTTGCTGGAGACCGTTGACCGGGGCTGGACGACCGTCGAAGACATTACAGGAGACTTGAGGACATGAGCCACCGTCATTATTGCGATTACGCTGGGCACGATTGGCAGTGCGTCGGAATTTGCGAGTGCATTTGCGGTCTTCCCATGGAGGGAAACGACCACAGCGAGTGCTCGGTCGAGCTTCGCGCTTGCCCCGAGCACTCAGCCGCGCAGCAACTGAGCGACGCAGAAGCGACTTCTTCCGAGCCTGACCCTGCGTTCGCCAAGAAGGAGTGGCCCCATTGCGAATGCGGATGCGCTGAAGCCCAATCGAGCGAGACCGTTGGCTGGTGCCTCCATTGCGACCACGTGTATGTGAGCTACAGCCCAAAGATCGAAGCACAGCACTTCGCCGAAAAGTGCCCCGGCGCTCCCGAAGAACTCAAGAAATCTGCTCGGGCGAGGCTGGTAAAGCACTGAGCAGTCAAATAGGAGAACTCGAATGCAGATCGGCAAGCCGGGGAAGCGGCGGGAAGGCGACTGCATTCGAACGGTGTGCGGTGACCATGCTGGCCTGTAAGGCGACGAGAGGACCTGGCGGTGGGAGACGAGCGGACTTGACTTGATGCGCAAGCTCGAACAGGCGGATGCGGCGCTGACGAAATGCTCGCCGCTGGGACGTGACCGATGCTGAAATGGCTACTGAAGTCCTTGCTCATCCTCACCGTCTTCGTGCCGTTCGCTGCGGCTCTGCCCCTCGCGGCGCTCTGGTTGTGCCGCACGCCGGACGGCGCTCAGTTTCTCTTCTGGACGGGGCCGTGGAGTTGCTGCGTCTGGGTGCTGATCTATTCGCAACTCAGCGCCGCCCCCTGGGGGCATGGGGGAGAAGCCGTGCGCCAGTGGCGCGAGGCGCACGGCGGGCTGCTGGTCACGTCGGCGAAGGCGACGGTCTGGATGTTCGGCGCTCTCTTCCTCAGCTACATGGCCGAGTTCCTGCTGGTCTTCACCGCCCGAAGCGCCGCCATTAGCAGGATGTGGTTGCCTGCCGCGACCTACTCGCCTCTGGCGTTCGTATGGCTTTGGAGGCGCTCCCATGGCTAAGGTCGTCCCTTTCCGCAAGCCCCGCAGGCTGACGCCCGATCTGCTCGACGATCTTCTCCGCATCCACGCAAGCTGCGTCCACGACCAAAAGGGCAAGTGCGGCTTGCTCATTTCCGTTAGCTCGCTGACGCGGGAGATCAATCAAGCGTGCGGACTCGCCGACGACACTGACAAGGGATTCAAGCATCGCGACCCGATGTGCGCGGCGAGACCGCTGAGGACGCCTTTCGTCGAGGAAGGATGCAGGCTGGTAGACAGCATGTTCGAGGAGGGCACGGATGGCAAGACTGACGGTAACCTGTTCGACGAGATCGTCGAGACCCGCATCGCGCCGGACGGCACGCTGGAGGCAAGCGTCAAGCCCGACGCCGAGCAGGAGATGGAGGACGCGGTCGCTGACATGGGGCGTGCGGTGAACATGAAAATGTCCAAGAGCAAGTTCTGCGCAGGCGTGCAATGTTTGAAGCGCTTGTATCTGCTCGTCCGCGAACCAGAACTCGCGGCTGAGCTTGACGCCGCCAGCGAAGCGGTCATCGAGCAGGGACGCGAGGTTGGCATGCTCGCCCGCCAGATGTTTCCAGGCGGTGTCGAAGTTCGCAGCGATGGCAGGCTGGACGAAGCGATCCGTGAAACCCGCGAGCTAATCGACAACCCAGAAGTCCCGGCGATCTTCGAAGTAGTGTTTGAGCATCAGAACGTGCTCGTGAAAGTGGACATCTTGCAGCGCCAGAGTGACAAGCGCTGGCGATTGATCGAAGTGAAATCCACGACCGACGTAAAGGATCATCATCTCGAAGACGTTGCGATCCAGCACTGTGTGGTGACCCGCTCGGGAGTCGATCTGGCGGCATCGTGCTTGGCGCACGTGAGTCGAGATTACGTTTACGAGGGTGGTCCCATCGACGTGCATCGTCTCTTCAAAATCGTGAGCCTGACCCAGCAAGTTGAGAGCTTACAACCAGAAATTACCGTTCAACTCGGCTCAGAATTTCGGGTCCTGGCAATGCCTGAGGCTCCCAACATTCCTGCTGGACGGCACTGTAGCAATCCATTTACTTGCGAGTTCTACGACCGCTGCAATCCTCCGATTCCTGACGATCACGTTTTGCGTCTTCCCAGAATTCACGCCAGCACGGTCGCAAAGCTTGTCGCTTTCGGCGTCCACTCCATTCACGACATCCCCGAGAACTACCCGCTCACGGAACGGCTCCGTCGTGCATGCACCAGCGTTCAAATGGGCAATCCGTGGTACAGCCCTGAACTTAGGGGCGCGTTGAAAGGGTTGGCATACCCACTCTATTTCATGGATTTCGAGACCGTAAATCCAGCGATACCGCGCTTTGCGGGGATGCGTCCTTACGATCTCATTCCGTTCCAATGGAGTGTGCATGTGCAACGGGAGCCAGGCGCAGTGCCTGAGCATTTCGAATTCCTAGCGACCAACAAGGGCGATCCTCGCAGGGCGTTCATCATGGCGTTACGCGATGCCCTCGGTGATCGCGGCAGCATCGTGGTGTATTTTCAGCAGTTCGAATCTCAGCGGCTCGCCGACCTTGCCTCGTGGCTGCCGGAGTTCGCTGGGCGGATCGAGAAAATTCAACGACGGCTCTGGGACTTGCTGCCAATCGTCCGCGATCACGTCTACCATCCGGCATTCGCAGGCTCGTATTCACTGAAATCAGTGCTCCCAGCGCTGGTGCCAGAGATGACATACGAGGGCATGGAAGTGGCGGACGGGCAGGTTGCTGGACTGGCTTGGGAGTCTATGGTGCGCGGCGGATTGAATCGGAGCGAGCGCGACAGAATAACAAAGGCGTTGCTGGATTATTGCGGGCAGGACACACTAGCGCTCGTTAAGCTCACAGAGGAATTACAGAAACACGCAGGATAAACTGAATCAGTGGGCTATACCAACAGAGCCGCATTCTTGCGTGCATTGCAAGTCCTGTGAGCCAACTGACTGTTCTCCTCTACAGTCTTGCCTCCCTTGCTGTAAGGATGAATATGGTCAACGGTGCAATCTTCGAAGGAATGAATCTGGTTTCCGCATATCTTGCAAATCGGTGACTGCTTAAACAGCTTTTGTCGGAACGCAAGATCGAAAAATCTAGGTTCGAGTATCTGCCCATCGATGATGGGTTCGGCTGCGTTTTTGTACGCGGTCCACCGATACTTTGTCTGGGTGGTTCCTCCAGTGTGCGTTTCAATCGCAGTCTTCAACATGGGATCGGTAAGAAGGAGAAATAAATACTGCTCCCTCAGTTGTTCGGCGCACGCTTGTACCTTGGCGGGTTGTTTGCCAACGAGTGCCCCTACTTGGATGTCGAGTGCCGCGACTGAGAATTTCGTGTCCCACGACCCATTGTTGGACTTCTCATCCGCACTGTACAGACGTGCCGAGTGGGCACCGAACACAGAGTAAATATTCTGGGTTGTCTGGAGAAAGATTTCTTCCAGTTCTTGAATCTGTTCGGGTGCATGTGGGGCATGCGATTTCATATACTCGTTCAGAAAGCGTTTCAGGTTACCCGCGTAGAACTGTAAGCGATTGACGAAGGCAAACACTCTTAGGATGATTTCTCGCTCAATGAAACGTGGTTCGGGATTTGGCGTTCCCCTGATCTTTCTCCAATAGGAATCGCTCTCCAGCTTCGCGAGAAGATCGTTAAATGGCCCGCGATATACACAGTTTCGTAGTTCCTGTTCGTTGAGTGCCATCGAACCACGGTTTAGCCGCTCGAAAATCTCGTACCGCAGGTCTGTATTGTTCCCCTATGGTGCACAGAAGAGTGGGCTGGTTTGTGGATTGGGTCGAAAGGAAAAATCCGGTAACCTGCCGTAATCAAATGGTGGGCCTGGGTAGACTTGAACTACCGACCTCGCCCTTATCAGGGTAACGCTATTAGGTTTTACAACAACTTACAAGACCGCGGGGACTGCCAAAATACCCGCAAGTCGCACAAGGCATCGAGATTTGTGGGTTGGATTGTGGGTTGGATTAAGTCCACGACCTATGGAGCGATCCCCGCATCCATTTCCCAGAACCATGTTTTCATGATGCGGGAATCACGCAAGTTCCAGATGAGTGGAGTCGAGGTGTGGCGCGGTGGTTTAGGCGGAGCCTACCCAAATCTATTTCACCGAGAATGGCGTTCTTCAATTCGATTCTAGCGACGAAGTAGCATACTTCTGGCCCCAATGCAAAACGCGGCCAGCCCCAACCCAATAGTAAGACCCATGCAATAGACAATGTATCGGCGGACAGAACTTGTCGGGAAAAATACCCGATGGATTCCCCATCCCTTGTGCCAACTCCAAATTGAGACCTTTTTTCCAGTCGTCCTTGAATTGACATCGCGAATAAGTTGGAGAATATATTTCCAAGCAAGAACGTAGGGGACTAATGCGAAGGTGAATACGACCGCAGCACTTGTTGGCATCGGGAGTCAGGCTCAGTGGACTTATACCACGGTCCGGGGGAGGAAATCAGAGGGATAAAACGCCAAGTCCCGAGAATTCGCGATATCGTCAGGTGGGAATTCCCAATATCCCAGTTTCCAAGAACGCCCCATTAGTCAGGTCCCATCGGCAGTCGTCCAAGAAGCATCGCCATAGCCATCAAACAATACGGTGATCAATTTGGAGAATCCCACATGACGATAAGCCGACTTGAACGAAGCCGCCCGCGCGGCGGACGCTACGCGTGAGGTGAATAGAGCGGTAGATGCCTG
>JBEKCU010000082.1:0-14478 GCA_050014735.1 Candidatus Acidiferrales bacterium
ATTCTGATTATGGACAAGAACAACGATGTCCGAAACAATCGACCGGCGAAAAAAAACGGTCGTGTACCGCTCGATCGCAAATTTCGTGGCGCGGTCGGCCACGAGCACGCCAAGCGACAACCAGAGCCATCGTGCGTTTCGATTCACGTTCCGATCCATGTCGCGCCTATTGGGACGGCTCATCGGGAGGCAGCCGCTTAAACTCCGGCGTGGCTTGAAGCCTCCAGAGATTCTTCGATTTCGCCCAGTGCCTTCACGCACCTCTCGCAGACGGTCGGATAGTCGGCATTTTCGCCCACATGAACGGAATAGTTCCAGCAGCGCTCGCATTTCGTGCCTTCGGCGCGGAGCACCGAGACGATCAAACCCGGAAGGACTTCGGATTTTTGCGCGTCCCGGGAAGGCGCACCGCCAAGCTGAACCTGCGACACGATAAACAATGCGGGAAGCCACGCTTTGTATCGATCGAGCAGAGGAACAAGGTCGGCGCCCGCGTTTAATACAACCCGGGCTTCGAGCGCGCCGGAAATCGTCTTGGCGTTGCGGGCAGCTTCCAGCGCGCGCAGCACTTCGGTGCGCACCGTAAGTAGCTTTTCCCAGTTTGCCACCGTGGCTGGATCGCGCGAGCCGCCAAGACTTTCCGCAGTTGGAAACAGAGCCATATGCGCGCTCTCTGGATCGCCCGGCGCACGAGGAAAATATTTCCAGATTTCCTCGGCGGTGAACACCGTGATCGGCGTCGCCAGGGCCAGCAGCGCACGCGCAATGCGATAGACCGCGGTTTGCGCGGAACGCCGCGAGCGATTTCGCGGAGCAAATGTATAAAGACGGTCCTTCAATACATCAAAATAAAACGCACTGAGGTCAACCACGGCAAAATCGTGCAGTGCGTGAAAGACACGGTGAAATTCAAATCCCTCGTACCACCCTCGGCACTTCTGGACCAACTCCGCCGTGCGCGATAGCATCCAGCGATCCAGTTCTTCCATTTCGGCGTCCGGAACAGCGTCGAGTGCGGGATCGAAATCCGCAAGATTGCTGAGCGCGAAGCGAAACGTATTGCGCAGCTTGCGGTACGCTTCGGAAAGTTGGGTCATCACGTTGTCGGACATGCGAACATCGGCGGTGTAGTCCTGCGATGCGACCCAAAGCCGCAGCAAATCCGCTCCCCACTTCTCGCACACTTCAGTAGGCAACACGACGTTTCCGAGAGACTTCGACATCGGCTGGCCCTTTGCGTCCAGTGTCCATCCATGCGTCAGGACATGGCGGTAAGGCGCGCCGTTTCGCACCGCTACTCCCACCAGCAGCGAGCTATGAAACCATCCGCGATACTGGTCCGGCCCTTCCAGATACATGTCCGCCGGCCACGGAAGCTTTTGCCCGGCGGCATCGAGCCGGTCCAGCACGGCGAGATGCGAAGAACCCGAATCGAACCACACATCCAAAATATCGGTTTCCTTCCGCCAGCTCGAGGCCCCGCAAGAACAATGAGTTCCTGCCGGCAGCAACTCCTCGACGCTATGCGTGAACCACGCGTCCGCGCCTTCGACCGTGAACCACCTCTCCACAAGGGCATGCAATGCCGCGTAGTCGTCAAATTGTTTGTTGCATTTCGCGCAGTACAAAATTACTAATGGAACGCCCCAGAACCTCTGCCGCGAAACGCACCAATCCGGCCGCTCCGCAATCATCGAATAAATTCGCTGGGCGCCCCACTCGGGCGTCCATTTCACCTTCGGAATTTCCGCCAGAGCGCGCGGACGAATCGCGCCCGCATCGCGCCCCGGGCTATCGAGATCGATGAACCACTGCTCGGTCGCTCGAAAAATCACAGGACTATGGCAGCGCCAACAGTGCGGATAACTGTGCGAAAGTTTCTGTTCGCCGAGCAAAGCGCCACGATCGCGCAATAGCTGAACGACAATCGGATTCGCCTCGAATACCGTTTTCCCTTTGTACTCCGGCAGACCTTCGAGATAACGCCCGTGGTCATCGATTGGCGCGTACGCCTCGATGCCATATTTCTGTCCGGTCTGGAAGTCCTCGATACCGTGTCCCGGGGCTGTATGCACGATGCCGGTACCCTGATCGAGCGTAACGTAATCGGCGAGCACCGCAGGCACGCGCAAATCCAAAAATGGATGCTTGAACGTCAGGTCCGCGAGGTCCTTGCCTTTCCACGGCCCGCGCACACGTACTGCTTCGAGCTTCAATGCGTCGAGCGCAGGCCCCACCAGATCCGCCGCGAGAAGCAAAAAGCCTGCGGACGTGTCGGCTACGACGTAGTCGTAGTCGGGATGGAACGCGAGCGCGCGGTTGTGCGGTAGCGTCCACGGAGTCGTCGTCCAGATGACCGCGCTCACGCCCGCGCCCAATTTTTCCGCTGCTTCGCCCGGCTCAACCGCAAATTTCACCCAGATCGACGGGCTGGTGTGATCTTCGTATTCAACCTCGGCTTCAGCGAGCGCCGTGGAATCGACGATGCACCAGTAGACCGGTTTTAGTCCGCGATACACATAACCCTTTTCAAGAAACGTGACAAACGCATCGGCGATGGTGGCCTCGTACTGCGGACTCATCGTCAGATAAGGCTCTTCCCATTGCCCGAACACGCCCAGGCGTTTGAAATCGCGCCGGTGCTGATCCACGTATCGCGTGGCGAATTCCCGGCACATTCGGCGGAACTCACCAGGCGGGACGCTTCCCTTTTTTCCGCCGAGTTCTTTTTCCACCTGCGTCTCGATGGGCAGACCGTGGCAATCCCATCCGGGGACATACGGCGCGCGAAAGCCGGCCATGGTCTTGGACTTCACGACCATGTCCTTCAAAATTTTGTTCAGGCCGGTGCCAAGGTGGATCGTGCCCGTGGGATAGGGCGGCCCGTCATGCAGGACATAAGTTGGCGCGCCTGCGCGAGCCTGTTGAATGCGATGGTAGAGCTTCGTCTCTTCCCATTCGGCAAGCTGTTTTGGCTCGTTTTGCGGCAAGTTGGCCTTCATCGGGAAGGATTTGCCAGGCAAGTTCAGTGTGCTTTTCAAATCGACAAGTTTGGGCATAAGTTAGCTATGAATACCGGCTGCATGTGAAGCTGAAAAATAGGCGGGCGCGAATGGTGCAGTTCCGCTCACCCATCGGCCTGAACCGTCTGACCCAGAAACCTTTTTCCTCGCGGTAGCACTACAATGTTATAATGAAATTGACGGCGTGTCACCCAAACGCGCCGGGCATCCATTCGCGCCGCTTCAGAATCGAATTCCACGGGGAGTTTGCGGCCGAGCGAGGCAAAATCATTGAGCACATTGGCGCCTAAGTGGAGCGAGCCGGAGCCGGGGGCTCCAACACCGAAGGTAACTCTGCCTGAGGGGACTACTGCCCCGCGCCTCACCGGCTTGGTCAAACCTCTTTCCCGGGGCTTCATCTCAAACCTAAGAGATTTCCTAACCGAGCGACCCATCAAGGTTCCCAAGAACGGCAAAGGCGCCGTGTTCACGCCGGAGGGTTTTGGGACAGGCGTCACGGAAAATTTCAAAGAGTGGTTCAAGCCTACGCCAAAAGCCGTCTCGTCGCGGATGACGGTCGATTGGCAACCCACATCCAGAGTTCTCTGGCAAAATATTCGCGACCTGATTTCGCCGCCCAATCTGCCGCCCCTTCAGGTTACGAGCAAGCCCGTCAAGGTGAAGGACATCTGGAGCAAGGATGAAGCTTTCGGTCCAGCGCAAGCGATCGCCTTGGGCGTACACATTCTAATTACCGTGCTGATCTTGTCTCCGCTGATGTATTCGGTGGTGAAAAAGGCGACAGCGAATCCCGTCAACAACACGCTACTCACACCGATCGATATTTCCGATTATGCGATGAAGCTGCCCCCCGGCAAAGACAAGGCTGGAGGCGGAGGCGGAGGCGGTGAACGAAATCCGATACCCGCAACAAAAGGAAAATTGCCCAAGTGGAGCATGACGCAAATCGCTCCTCCGATGGTGCACACGAAGCCCGATTCAAATATCCAGGCGACTCTCCTGGGGCCTCCGGATTTGAAAATTCCGAGCCCAAATCTGGATAACTTCGGCGATCCTCTCGCCAAGATGGTGAATGGGTCCGGCGGACCCGGAGGCGGAAGCGGAATTGGAAGCGGTACAGGTACCGGTATTGGCAGCGGTGAAGGCGGCGGCCTCGGTCCGGGTTCTGGCGGCGGCACCGGCGGCGGAGCATTTCACCCGGGAACTGGCGGCGTGGGCTATCCCTCGTGCGCCTATTGTCCAGACCCGAAATATTCCGAAGAAGCGCGCAAGGCGAAATACCAAGGCACCGTTGTACTCCAGGCGATCATCACGGCGGATGGACGCGCGATAGAAATCCAAGTCGTGAAAGGTCCCGGACTCGGCCTGGAAGAAAAGGCGGTTGAGGCTGTAAAGCAGTGGCGCTTCAAGCCTGCCATGGGTCCGGGCGGAAAGCCTGTTCCGGTGGTGGTTCCCATCGAAGTTACGTTCCGGCTACTCTAGCAGTTGCAGGGGGCCAAGTCCGGTTTCAGAATCAAGGCCGCGCGACTCCGCGTTTTGTGCAAAAGTTAAAAACTTGTTATTCCGAGGCACGCTGCGCGCCGAGGAATCTCGCTTGGACTGGCAATCGAAGTGAGATTCCTCGCTTCGCTCGGCATGACGCGTCCTGAGTTTGAGCGCGCAGTACATTAAACGCTCGCCAAACGCGTGCCGATCGAACGGGTGCGGACATATACGTAGCGGAAACACTATCATGCGCAATCATTTGCAATGGCCTCGTGGCGATGTACACTTCGCGGGGAGTCCAATGAAAACGAAATCGCACTTCCGCAGCGCCACTTTCGGCCTCGCATTGTTGCTGACCCTATTTCCGGCATTCCTTGCGGCGCAATCCACCGGACGCGTCGATTTCACTGCGCGAGTATCGCCTACGGGAGGACGTCCCGAGCCGGTGCGCCAGTTGACGTTCTATCTCTTGAGCAAGAGCCTCGATGACATCCGAACCGAAGCCCTGCAACTCGAGCCCCCTCCCGACCTGGACAAATTTGTCGACAACCTCAAGGTCACACCCGAGATGAAAACGTGGATGAAAAAACATCATTCGGTGCGGCTGGTCGGAGGAGATTTCGTCAAGAGTCTAACGCCGGACGACATTGTGGATGTGCCGGAGTTTTTTGAAGCGTACATGATGCGAAATTCCGCATTCAAAGGCGTGGGCTTTCCCAATCCGAAATATAAGGAAAAGGACAAAGAGGCGAATCCCGAGAAATACAAAGCCCAAAAGGAAGAGTACATCGCCGCCATTCGCAAATTCGTTGGCGCCGTGCCGGAAAGCGTGCAGGGATTGGATGCGGACATGGAGAACATCAATCCGTTCGAGAAATGGCAGCACCTCGTCTTCGCACAGCGCCAGCAATTGGAGAAAAAGATAATTGAACTTGCGCAGCAGCGCTACCTAGCGGCCCAAGCGGATACCGATCTCGATGGCCATGGTGCCTTTGTGGGTCTTGCACCTAACACGTATTGGATCGGCATGATAGGCACCGAAGCCATTTCTGGGGACGTCCGTCTCCATTGGGACGTACCCGTAACGGTACGGCAGGGGGAGACCACGCACGTGGAATTATCGAATCTCAACGCCACGAAACCCGATACCACAGCCGATAATTTAATCCACTAAGGATTCTCGCCACATTGAACTGCCCAGAAATGAGCGCGGCCTAGATGGGCACATGGACGCTCTGGATCGCATTCAATCTCGGCATTGCCCTGCTCTTATTGCTTGACCTTGGCCTGTTTCACCGGCGCGCGCATGTAACCTCATTACGCGAAGCAGCAGTGGAAAGCGTTGTCTGGGTCGCGCTCTCCGTGAGCTTTGGATCTTGGATTTTCTTCTCGCATGGGCGCGGACCCGGTCTCGAGTTTTTCACTGGCTACGTCATCGAAAAATCCCTGAGCGTGGACAACGTTTTCGTCTTTCTCCTGGTCTTCCAATATTTTCGAGTCGATCCTCGTTATCAGCATCGCTTGCTTTTTTGGGGAGTCTTGGGCGCGCTGGTCCTCCGCGGCGTGATGATCGGCCTGGGAGCCATTTTGATTCATCGATTTGAATGGATTCTCTACCTGTTTGGGGCGTTTCTGCTCTACGGAGGGTTCAAGCTGTTTCGCACGGATCATTCCGTGCATCCAGAGAAAAACACGATTTTGAATTGGGCGAAACGGATTCTGCCCATGTCGCCGGCCGGAGACGGACAAGAGCTGTTCGTGCGCGAAGCGGGCAGGTGGCTTGCGACGCCGCTCTTTCTTGTCGTGATCGTGCTTGAAACAACGGATTTGGTCCTTGCCGCCGATTCGATCCCCGCCGTCTTCGGCGTGACTCGCGATCCGTTTATCGTCTACAGTTCCAATGTTTGTGCGATTCTTGGGCTCCGCGCGTTCTACTTCCTCCTGGCGGGGATCATGCCCCTTTTCCAATATCTCGATGAAGGCCTTGGTTTCGTCCTTATGTTCATAGGAGCGAAAATGCTCGCCGAGCCGTGGTTGCATATTTCCACGGGACTTTCGCTGGCAATTGTGGCAGCGGTCATCGCAATAGCCGTGCTCGTCTCCATCATCACCGCAAAGCCTCAACGGAAAGGCAGTGAGCACGTACAACAGCACGGCCCGCAGGAGCCCTTTGCTCCGTTGCGGTCGCCAATAGGTGTTCAGGGCCTGTTCGATGCCGAGCCGGCACGCCGCATTCAAGCAGCACGATCTCTGTTCGGCGATGGCGCCGGGCGAATTTCGAATTGGTTGGAACACATGCGCGAGGACGAGGAATTCCAAAACCTGATGATCCACGAACAAATCGAGCGGCCGGATGAAAATGAACATCCAACTCCGAGGCTGACCGTCGGCATTGCCGTTTTGCCAGAGACGTTCGAGAAGATTCGCGCTTCGAATGGATCTCCAATACTCGCCGACGCTCCGTCCGACCAGGACGTCATCGAGTTCGAGCTGGAGTTCAAGGGCGACGACCTGCAGACGGCGCGCTTGGACATCTTAACCACGAAAAATCTGGAAGGAAATGGAGCGATTGCGCGCTTCCTCCAAAAGTTCGGCGAGGGAATTCAGCAGGTGGAAATCGACGTGACCGACGTCGAACGCGCGACGGAAATCCTGCGCACGCGATTCAAGGTTGAGCCCATCTATCCCGCAACACGCCCTGGAGCAAACGGCACGCGCGTGAATTTTTTCCTGGTCACCACGAGCAGTGAGAAGAAGGTATTGGTCGAACTCGTCGAGCAGCGTAATACAATTCCCCAATGATTCGGCATCTTTTCCAGATGCAAGCTGAGTGGCATAGTCTTCGGAGTCTGCTTGAGAACTTGTTAATATTTGTGGGTCGTGGCTTTAGCCACGACATAAGAGCTGCAAAATCAGTCCGGCTTTAGCCGCGGACGTTCTAATTTTGACGCTCTCACACAGACTCATCGCCGGTGATGAGTTCGTCATTTCAGAATTTAAAATCACACCGGCTTCAGCCTGTGCCCCTGGTAATCCTTCACGTTTTCCCGTACACCGGTATAGCCGCCCCGTGAATCACCCGCCCATCTTCCGAACACAAGAACAAAATGACTCGCGCAATTTCCTCCGGCTTTGGCCATTTCGCAAAATCCGCTCCGGGCATCGCCTTCCGGTTTGCCGCCGTATCGATAATGCTGGGCAGCACGGTGTTCACATTAATGTCGTAGGCCTTCACTTCCGCAGCGAGCGAATCGAACATCGCCAGTGCCCCCGCTTTTGACGCTGCATACAGGGCTCCGCCCGCCCCGTGATCGAATGCAGCCTTCGACGCGATGTTCACAATCCATCCCCGATTCTGCCGGATCATTACCGGCACGATTGCCTGAGCGAGCACGAATCCAGACTTTAGATTGAGCTGCTGCATCTTGTCATACGTCCGAGGATCGACTTCCCAGAGATTTTTTCCGCCCGCATAGCCGCCAACCGTGTTCACAAGAACGTCAAGACGCCCGTGCTTGGCGATGATTTCCGCAACGCACTTCTCGACGGCTGCTGACTCGGTCACGTCGACGGAAGCGCCATCCGGAGGCGTTGCCCCGATTCGCTCCGCGGCGGAAACCAGCGCGGCAAACTCTTCCGCACTCCGATACGTCACGACCACGCTCGCGCCCGCTTCGAGAAACGCCATCGCCACTTCGCGGCCGAGCCCGCCAGTTCCTCCGGTAACAAGGACAACTTTGTCGTGAAAGTTCATCGCGCCCCCGATCGTCGTCGGCAAAAAGTAGAACAGGCTTCAGCCTGTTTTCCTTTGACTTTTGGCATGACCCGTAAAAAATCAAAATAAGACAGGCTGAAGCCTGTCCTACCGGGATCATTCCCCCGTTTGCTCCAGCAGTTTGGAAACGAGCCCGGTCCAACCTGTCTGGTGGCTGGCTCCTAAGCCTTCTCCCGTATCGCCGTGAAAATATTCATAAAACAAAATCAAATCGCGCCACAGAGGATCGTTCTGGAATTTATCAATGGAGCCGTAAACGGGCCGGCGCCCGCCTTCATCGCGCAGGAAAATATGAGTCAACGAGCGCGAAATTTCCGCGCTCACATCCCACAAAGACATTTTTTGACCCGATCCGGTGGGACATTCGACTCGAAAATCGTCGCCGTAGTAATGGTGAAATTTCTGAAGCGACTCGATCATCAAAAAGTTGAGCGGAAACCAGACAGGACCGCGCCAATTTGAGTTTCCGCCGAACAGGCCGCTCTGCGATTCCCCGGGTTCGTAGTCCACGCGATATTCATTGCCGTTAATCCTGAGAATATATGGATGCGCGGCATGATATTTGGAGAGAGCACGAATGCCATGCGGCGACAAGAATTCGTCCTTGTTGACCATGTATCCCAGCAATCGTACAAGCTGGCTGCGATCCACCAGGGACAACAACCGGCGCGGACCGTTCGGCGAAGTCTGGCTGCTGTCCACGCGCGAGGAGAAATCGGGCATGTTGTCCAGGAACCACTGCATGCGCCGCTGGAATCCCGGCAGCCGCGCGATCAGTTCCGGCTCAAGCGTCTCCACGGCAAATAAGGGGATCAGTCCAACCATCGAGCGGACCTTCAGATAGTGCTGTTCGCCGCTTGGCAAATGAATGGCGTCATAAAAAAAACCGTCTTCGTTGTCCCACAGAGCTATTCCATCGGTCCCATGTTCGTTGATCGCTTTTGCGATATAGACAAAGTGCTCGAAGAATTTGCTGGCTACGTCCTCGTACGCGGGATCCTCGCGCGCTAACTCAAGCGCAATGGCCAGCATATTCAGACAGTACATCCCCATCCAACTGGTGCCATCGGACTGCTCGAGGTGGCCGCCAGTGGGCAGTGGCTGCGAGCGGTCGAACACGCCGATATTGTCGAGGCCCAGAAAGCCTCCCTGGAATACGTTCATGCCATCGGGATCCTTGCGGTTCACCCACCACGTGAAATTCAGCATTAGCTTGTGAAACACGCGCTCGAGAAACCCCCGGTCTGCCCGGCCGCGGATTCGCTTTTCGATTTTGTATACGCGCCATGCTGCCCAGGCATGCACCGGAGGGTTCACATCGCCAAACCTCCACTCGTATGCCGGCAACTGCCCGTTTGGATGCATGTACCATTCGCGAAGCAGCAGGACGAGTTGCTCCTTGGCAAAGTCCGGATCGACCAGTGACAAAGCAACCGTGTGGAACGCCAAGTCCCACGCCGCAAACCACGGGTACTCCCATTTGTCTGGCATCGAAAGGATATCGGCGTTGTAGAGGTGCGTCCAATCGTGGTTTCGTCCGTACTTGCGCTCGGACGGAGGTGTCGGTTGGCCGGCATCGCCCTGGAGCCATGTCCGCAGGTCATAGTGGTAGCACTGCTTGGACCATAGCATTCCGGCAAGAGCCTGACGTATGACGGAATGCGCGTCTGCGGAACGTTCCTGCGGAAACCTGCGCGCGTAAAATTGGTCGGCTTCGGCAATTCTGAGTTCGAACATCTTTTCGAAACCATCGTCGAAGGGATTCGCGCTCCCCGTGCGGGGCTCCGCATTTGTCAGGCGAAGCCGAATCGTGGTGGAAGCGCCCGGCGCGATTTTGACGTGATAATGAGCGGCGGACTTCGTACCCTTCTGGGCTGGATTCACAGCCTCACGCGCCCCGTGCAATAGATAATCGTTAAAACTGTCCTTGACGTATGGCGTCGCATTATTGAAGTTGAAAACGCGCCTAAAATTTGTTTCGTTCTCGGTGAACAGCATTTCCGGCGCGCCCTCCGCCAGAAGCCATCGCTTGCCGTAACGGCTTTCCTCCGCAAATACCACCGAAGCGCCCTTAAAATCCGCCACACGGGCCAGCCTGGGATGCCCGTGCTTTTCTCCGAACGACCAGATGTTTCGAGCCCAGAACGTCGGTAGCAGATCGAGTTCCGCCTCTTCCGGTCCGCGGTTCCAGGCCGTGATCTTGATTAAAATGTCTTCCGGGGCAGCCTTGGCATACTCGATGAACACGTCGAAGTAGCGGTTCTCATTGAATACTCCCGTATCCATCAACTCGAATTCCGGATCGCGCTTTGTCCGCCTCCGATTTTCCTCGACGAGTTGTGTGTAGGGGAATGCGGCCTGCGGATACTTATACAGGTACTTCATGTAAGAGTACGTCGGAGTCGAATCGAGGTAGAAGTAATACTCCTTTACGTCCTCGCCGTGATTGCCTTCATTGCCCGTCAGGCCGAATAAACGCTCCTTGAGAATCGGATCGCGCCCGTTCCACAGAGCGAGCGCGAAGCACAATCGCTGGTGACGATCGCTGATGCCGCCGATGCCGTCCTCTCCCCATCGATACGCGCGCGAGCGCGCATGATCGTGAGGAAAATATTCCCAGGCTGTTCCGTTTGCGCTGTAGTCCTCGCGAACCGTGCCCCACTGCCGTTCGGAAAGATAAGGTCCCCATCGCTTCCAGTGCTTGGTGCGCTGGTGAGACTCGTCCAGGCGCTGCTCTTCGGGTGTCATCGTGTTCTTCTTCGGTCCGGCCCTATTTAGGGGAATGCGGCAGGAAGGCCCGGCAAAGGACAATTATAGCCGGAAGTAAGGTAGCACAGACTTTTTACCCATAGAAAAGCGAAGGGCAGTCCGTGTGGTTTTCGATCGTGCAAACTCTAAATCACACGGGCTGAAGCCTGCGCCACTGGACTACGCGGACAGTGTAGCGTTTTAAAATATAGTCATGTTAGAATGACTATGATCATAAGGATGACACCATGAAGCAGATGAGAGCGAGCACATTTAAAGCGCACTGCCTGAGCGTGATGGACAAGATTCAGGCGACCGGCGAGCCGGTAATTGTGACCAAACGCGGGAAACCAGTCGTAAAAGTAGTTCCAGTGGAATCGAAAAAAAACGATATCTTCGGCTTCATGGAGGGAAAATTCAAGATCGTCGGAGACATTGAGGCCCCGGTAGTTCCCCTTAAACATTGGAAGATTATGAAGAAATGATCCTTCTCGACACGCACGTTTTAGTCTGGCTCTCGAACGAACCCGCTAAGTTGTCCAGTCGAGCTACCGAAGCTATTGGTGCCGCAGGCCAGAGTGGCGGCCTCGCCATATCCGCAATTACTCTCTGGGAGTTGGCATGGCTTGCTACCCACGGTCGCTTGGAAATCCTTGGAACTGTGGACGCCTTCGTCGATGAGATCTCGTCCCGAACTTCAATCCGTCCCATCACATCGAAAGTTGCGACCCTGGCCAGTCAGCTTCCCAAAACATATTCCAGCGACCCATGTGATCGCCTGATCGGGGCCACCTCGATGACCGAAGGGATCGCTTTGATCACCAAGGACCGAAAGATCCGCGAGTACAAACAGGTCGAAACTGTTTGGTAACGTTGCGCCGCGATCAACGAGTCACCCTCGCAGAAACCGCAAGGATGGGTACCCGCTATAAAGATAGCGAGACACCGTACAACAGATACGAGTGAGCACTTCAACGCACGTTGCCTGACCGTCACAAAACGCATTCAGGCGACCCCTGGGCCAATCATCACGACTATCGCGGAAAGGCAATTGTAAAGAGTGTTCCAACAGAATCGGGAGCTGGCGATATTTCGGGTTCGTCGCGAGAGAATTTAAAATCGTTGGGGATGTCGAAGCACCAACGGAGTGGATGAAACGATTAAAGGCCGCGAAGCAGTCATTTTAACCCAGAAGCCTCCGGAATCTTCGCTTAAGCCAGCGTCGATTCTTTTCCACGTTGACGTCCGGCGGCATTAATGGAAGCGAATCAAGAAGCATTTTGGGAGCACCCGAAAAGACACCCAAATAGTCATCAAGGCGGAGTTTCCTAATATGAAACGAGGCGGGAGGACAGCTTGAACAAAATGGAAAATCGATAAGGTATTGCTTTCGAAAACCGATCGCAACCATGTCCAAAAGTGACGGCAGCAACCACCACCACTCTCCAAGATCGTAAAAGACTCTTTCAGTTGTATTTCCCCAAGCCGGCTTGCCGCACCCTACGCAGATATCTGGAAATGTCGATTTCGGAACTACTATCAGCTCGTCATCAGACCGATCGACATTTTTCGGCTGGGCACCTTTCGACGTGTAGGTGATTTCCCGCACGGTTCCCACACCTCAAGCGCGGATTTGCCGACCTACCGGATCTCAACAACCCGCGCCTGCCGCACGGCCGCGATCGCGCGAAGTTCAGCGAGGGCCTCCGCCGGAACTTTATGGTCCACGTTGACGATCCCAATCGCCTCGGTCGAATCCTGCAAGCGGCCCAGGGCGAAGTTCGCGATATTGACGTGGTGCTTCCCGAGGACCGTGCCGACCTTGCCGATCACGCCGGGAACGTCCTCGTTACGGAAGAGCAGGAGGAATCCGGTGAGGGGCGCGTCGATATCGATGTTATTGACGCCGAGGATGCGGAGAGCGTTGTTGAGTCCGATCATGCCGAGAACGGAAGAAGATTCCCCCGCCGTTTTCAGGGCGACACCCAAGGAATTTACATATTTGGCGCGGCGCGCGCTGCGCACTTCGACCACCTCGATGCCGCGAGCTTTCGCGAAATTTCCCGCGTTGATCAGATTAACCTGCTCGGCGAGAATCTGACTGAGGACACCTTTCAGCACGGCATTCTTCACCAGGTGGGTGTTCAGGTCGGCCAGGCCGCCGTCATAGCTGATCGAAACTTCAGAGATCGACTTGTCGGCAAGTTGCGCGACAAAATTTCCGAGCTTTTCGCCCAACTGAAGATAGGGCTCGAGCTTCTTGAATTCCTCCGGTGAAATCGAAGGCATGTTGACCGCGTTCTTCACCGCGCCTGTCAGCAAATAATTGCGCACTTGCTCGGCGATTCGGGTCCCCACCACATTTTGCGCCTCTTCGGTCGAGCCGGCGATATGCGGCGTGGCAATGACGTTGGGATGCTTCACCAGGTTCGGATCGGCGGGCGGTTCGGCTTCAAACACGTCAAGCCCGGCGCCGGCCACGTGCCCGCTTTCCAGGGCCGCGAGCAAAGCGGCCTCATTCACGAGTTCGCCGCGTGCGCAATTGACGATTCGCACGCCTTTCCTGGTCAGGGCCAAACTCTTCTCATTGATCAGGTGCGTGGTTTCGGGCGTGAGCGAACAATGCAGGCTGATGAAATCGCTGGTCTTCAAAACATCTTCGAGCGGCAGCAGAGTGATGTTCTGTTCGTTTGCCAGCACGGTGGAAACGTACGGGTCGAATGCAACCACCGTCATCTTTAGCGCCTGTGCCAGGCGGGCGACTTCGGTGCCGATGGTTCCCAGGCCGATCAGGCCCAGCGTCTTGTCGCGTAGTTCGCTGCCCGTGAATTTTTTCTTTTCCCATTTCCCAGACTTCATCGAAGCGTCGGCCTGCGCCACCGGATGCGCCAAAGCCAGCAGTAACGTCATCGTGTGTTCGGCGACGCTGATCGCGTTCCCGCCAGGCGTATTCATGACGAGCACGCCCTTGCGCGTGGCGGCATCCAGGTCGACGTTGTCCACGCCCACGCCCGCCCGTCCGATCGCCTTAAGGTTTTTCGCCTTCTCGAGTAGTTCCGCCGTCACTTTCGTCGCGCTACGAACCACCAGGGCGTCGGCATCGCGAATTTCTTCGGCGACATTGCCTTTGGTCTTGGGCAGGTTCACAACCTGCCACGACGGATCGGCCTGCAGGATATCGATGATGTTGTCGGGAACGCTGTCTGCAACAAGAATTTTCATTGTGTGTTTTTGTCCAGAAGCATTATCCAACAAATCTGAACCAATTACCGCTGTGCTCATGTGATTCCCTCTGTCCTCTCCGCGCCCCTCAGTGTTCTCCGTGGTCCTCTGTGTTTAGATTTTGCTTTACGTACGAAAACTGTCAACACAGAGCGCCACGGAGAACACAGAGCGCAAGGAGAAAATTAGGAGACTATGAAGATTGCCGCAGATACACCTTCTGTG
>JBEKCU010000083.1:0-14390 GCA_050014735.1 Candidatus Acidiferrales bacterium
GACTGCGCATGAAATCTAGCAACGTAGTAGTTAATGGTTCCCCTCACCCCGAGGTCCAATAATCCGAGATATCCCGTAAAGGAAACGATCAGCACCCATACTCCGTATCTCGAAGTGCCGAGGTGGTGAACGATGAACGGAGAAAGAAAAAATGCGATCAGCATATACGAAATGCTGCCGCCCCAATTGGCCAGCACATTTCGCGCGGGGCGGGAAAACCCCGTACCGGCTTCCGATTGGGAAGACATTATTTTGTTCGGTTCCACGCAGGACGGAGCTGCCATTTCGCTGAGCCTTTCAAAAAACCACGAATTGAATGTTCTCTACAATAAAATCCACGGCTGCGTCGCGGCAGCGTCGTGAAGCCGCCGTTGGCAGCCATCACCACACCGAGAGGAAGAATTCAGCCAAAGGATTCTGTAGTGAAAGAGGCGAATCGTTTCGCATTGCGGACCACCGTGTAACGCGATTCACCTCGGCTCACATACACTCAAGGGATTCCATTTCAGCCAGGGCTGGACGGATTTGCCCGAGCGGAACATCTTCGGATCGAGACACCGGAGCTTTACGGTTTACAGCGAACCACATCGCAACTACCAAACCGGAGATCACAGGGAATTGGTAGTAATACCCGAAATTGACGAAGAAGATCGCAATACTGTAGGCCATCAATCCTATAGTCATGCAGTTAACCGCTGTCACGATCTCCCGCCGGTAAGTGCCCGTGGCTCTTTTGCGGATTTTGGCCAACAGCACGAAGGTTGAAATTCCGGCGCCGAGGTAAAACAGTAGGGCCGGAATCCCGCATTCACTGGAAATTTGGGTGTATGAGTTGTGAGTCTCGCGCCATGATACGTAGTGTCCCAGATCTCCGCTCGCGGTGCTCTCGGCGGTCGTGGTGCCGTTGTATAAGCCGAATTCGTCCGGACCCACTCCGAACAAAGGATGGTGGAGCGTGTCCGCAATGCTTTGCTTGAGCAAGTACTCCCGAATTTCGCTCGACTCTAGGGCCTCCTGGCTGGAGTCGGCTCCTTCGGAAAATGACATGAGGCGCTGCCGAGTAGAGGGAGGCAAAACGATCGCGAAGAAGGCCAGCGCCACAACTGCACCGGCTCCGACAAAGGCTTTCTGGCGGAGAGATCCGCGAACGAACAAGAACAGTCCAGTCAGCAGAAGAGCGATTAGTGCCCCGCGCGAGGAAGATTTTAAGATATCGAATATCCCGAGCGTTCCGGCCGCCGCGGACAAAAACCGAAAGAGGAGACCGGTGCGGGGTTCCAGTGCAATGAACAGCAAGAACGGAACGACAAGCAGCAAGTGCGCAGCCAGGTCGTTTGAGTTACCTATGGTGCTCACCAACTTGGAGCTGAGGCGACTGCCTCCGGTGTCGAACAAATTCACGATGGCTATATTAAAGACCGCCGCCCCAGCTACTGCATAGATCATTTTTCTGCAATCGGGCCAAGTCCGCGTTAGGGTCACTGTCGTCACCAAGAGCACAAAATCAGTCTTAAGATAAGTGACAACAAAACTGAAGGATGCCGCTTTCCACGTGCTGAAAGGCACAGCAAGGATCATCCATACCACAAACAGTAGCCAAAACTTAATCGCCTTCTGCCGAAAGACGCGACGCACCCTGCCGGAAACAACGGCCGCTAATATTGCAACCGGGGCGAAAGCATAAAACAAATAGGTATTTACACCGGCTAGTGAACTAATCACTTCAGAGAGCGCGCTGAAGCGGAGAAACACAAGTATCAGGGCACATGCAAATCCGACCGACTGAGTCCGCCGGCGAACATTCCGCCGTGCCGGGCCAGTCTCGACCGTCATGACACAAGCTGAATCGGTTATGTCCGCTGAGAGAGTCACTTCTTTTCTTCCAGCTGGAAGATGAATTCAGCTAGCTGACTCGTTGCCAAGTAGCCTCTTGGTGTTTAGTCAGCCAGCGGAATAGTCCCACCAGAAAAGCGATATGCATAGCCAACAAGAAGTAGGCCAACAGGGCATACCCAACGCCCCGCAAACGTTCTCGGAAAAGAAATCCAAGACCTGCCCAGAGGTAGAAACCGATTTGCAAAAGCGCAAATGCGGCATACATTGGAAACCGGACCAACGCAAGATTGCTGATCAGCAAAGTGCAGAGAAGCAGTGGCAGAATCCAACGCAATAGTTTGTGGGAAATGAATGCAAACCGGCCAAAGCCGCCAGTTTCAACCCGGAGCAAGAAAATCAGCGATTGAAAACTCCCCGTGGCAATTCGGACGCGACGCGTAAACTCACCCTCGATGTTCTCGGGGGCATAATCCGTTGCAGTGGCCTCGGGGTCGTATACGATTCGGTATCCTGCCTTTCGTGCATTCATGGGAACGACAAAGTCGTCCAGTACAGTACAAGAATCGAGGGGAACATAGGCCTCGCGACGGAGAGCGTACACCGCACCGCTGGCGGTTAAGGTCACCCCAAGGCGAGCTTCCATGAGCCGCAGCATCGACTCATATTTCCAGTAGATACCTTCGGTCTTCTTGGATTCCGTACTAGCCTCAAATTTCAGAGTCCCGCAGACGGCGCCCACCCGAGAATCCACAAAATGTCGAGCGAGCTTCCGCAACGCATCAGAAGCAAATAATGTACTGGCATCGGAGAACACTAGAATCTTGTGGCTGGCTTTCAAAACAGCATGATTGAGAGCGGTTGCCTTTCCCGATCGATGTGGAAGAATTATCGTTTCAATGTTCTCGTCAGGCAAAGCCTTCAGGATTTGGGTCGTCGCGTCGGTGGATCCATCGGAAACGAAGACGATTTGTATTTTTTCGCTCGGATAATCCATTTGACGAAGATTGATGACTTTCCGGAGGAGATGAGTTTCCTCATTGAACGCAGGAATTAGGAACGAAATCTCGGGAACCGTTTCCTCCTGGAGCTCGGGAACACGCCGATCCCTGCGGCCAAAGAGATAGCGCCAGTCGGTCCGCAGTTGCGCCACGGAATAGCTTGCGAATAGAACCACCGGATAAATAAAATATGTATGCAGAACAAGGCTCAACGAGAGCCAAAATAGCACCTCCATTGCCAAGTCGAGAGTCTTCACCGTGCCCCTCGCCCAAGTAAGACAACTTTCATCGTCTTCAGCAGAATCAGCAGGTCGAGGCCTACCGACTGATTCTTGATGTAAAAAAGATCGTAGGCGAGCTTCTCTTTATTATCCTCGATGCTGGCGTTATAGCCGCGATTGACCTGCGCCCATCCCGTCAGGCCCGGCCGAATTGCGAAGCGCTGGCGGTAGTGGGGTATGTTTTCCAGGCATTGCTGCTCCTGATTCGGCACGAAGGGGCGAGGGCCGATGAAGTCCATATCGCCGAGAAGGATATTAATGAGCTGCGGCAGTTCATCCAGATGACTGCGCCGCAGCACGCGGCCGATACGAGTGAACCGGCTGTCGCCTATTTCCGTAGGCGGTGGGCAATTGTCCGTATCGGCGCTGCTTTTCATTGTACGAAATTTAAACAAAATGAAGGGCTTGCCGTGTCGGCCGACGCGCTCCTGTCGAAAGATCACGGGAGCGCCACTGTCCAGGAAAATGACCAGGGCGATCGAGACCGTCAGGGGAAGCGCAAGGACCAGACCGAGGAACGCAAGTATGGAAGAAAGGATGCGTTTGCATATCTCCAAGTGTCGTGAAGCACTGTAACCGGAAGAAAATAGCAACCAGCTTAAACGAAGAACGTCGATCGATACCTTGCCGGTTACTGCCTCGTAGAATTGCGTACTATCGTGGATCGTGATGCCGCTGTTCTTCAGCTCGAGCAGGGCTTCCACGGGCAAGCATCCCCTACGTTCACCCATGGCAACGATGATGTGGTCTGGGGCGTAGAACTTCACGGAACTCAAGAGCGTTCCGGCGTGTACTTCGCTCGCACCCTGGGCTGATCTTCCGTGTCCATTTTCGAGACTTTTTATCTGTCCAACCACGCGCATGCCCAATTCCGGTCGCAAACCCAGTTCTCGCGCCAGCGACTCGCCGATTGGACCGTCGCCTAGAATCAACGTCCGCGCGGCAAACTTCGGCACCCGATTAATCATCAAGAACAGTTCCCGCCAGACCAAGAGCAACATCCCAACAAACCCGAGACCTATGACGAAAATCCCCCGGCCCAATTCCAGCCGGGGATACACGTAGTAGAGTAGAACCGAGAGGATATACACGGTGCTCAGGACTTGGGTTAGCCGGATCACCACCTCTCGCCGATTGCCCAAGATGGAAGACTCGTAAAGATCGAAATAATACATGCAGGTGATAATGGCCATCGACGCTACCAAGATCTTGAACGCTCCATGTTGGTAGTTAAAAAGATACGCTCCAGCTCCGCTGCCCAGCCGCACAACAGTGGCGACCAACAAGGCGAGACAAATGAGGCACGCTTCCGAAATTCCAAGGAAGAATGTCCGCGCCGGGAAATATGCATTTAAAAGTCGGATCAACGAACAACTCCTAGGCGATCTGGCTCGAAATGACGATAGTTCAGTCGGCTCCGAAACAAAAAGAATCAGCGAGTACCGTAATATTGTCCGTCGTAATGCGCTTGCTCTGCTCCCGATGCCTCGTTCATCACCACGCCGATCAGCTTAGGGTGATCGAGGGCCTGCAGGCCCTTTTTTAGAGCCTTGACCGGCGCCACTCCCTCCCGGACAACCAGGAGTGTGCCATTCACTAATCTCGACCATAAATTGACATCGACGATCGGAAGCATCGGGGTCGAATCAACCACGACCCACTCAAACCGGCTGGCTAGCTGCGAAAAGGCTTTCGCAAATCGCGTTGAACGCAAGATGTCCGAGGGACGATCGCAAGACTTACCGGCAGGAAGAAACCACAGCGGCATGTCATTCAACTTGTAAACGAACTCTCCGAGTTCCCGATCCTGACCGGACCACCATTGACTGATGCCGTGCAATTCGCTCAAGCCGAGCAAAGCTGCCAAGGTCGGCCGATGCAGGTCTCCCTCGATCAAGAGAGTCGTGGAACCGGAATACTTGGCGAGCGTCAGCGCCACGTTTCCAGAAACGAGGGTCTTGCCCTCATTGGCCACGCTGCTGGTGACTTGGAACGACTTCAGCTCACGCTGCTTGCGTAGATGGTCCAGCCGCGTGACGAGGGCACGAAATTTTTCCGCACCCAGACTGTTGGGGTCTGTCAAAGCCACGAGGCGGGATTCAGGCAGAGCGTTTACCGGAACCGAACGAACGTCAAAAGACTCGGCCAGATTCGGCGGAACTTCGCACACCTCCGTCCCTTCATTCTGGGGTTCGATCCGAATCGGGTGCGCAACAGTCATGACGGGCGGAACTACATCGGCTGAACCTTTCACGGGAAGAACGATATCCGGCAACCGGTGCTCGATTTCCAATTCGTGCGCGGGTTCGGGCGGAGCCGACTTCAAGGCTGTAACCCTTGAGCGAACGACTTCCGCAGGAGCATTCCTCAACGGAACAACGCTGGACGACCTGCGTTTTGTTTCCGCCTCGCTCAGGGCCTCAAATAGCCGGCTCATGTTTTTCTTTGGTAAACGCTTCCGCTTCTGTACGGGGGCCCCGGGTCTTCGTTCAAGGACCCGGGTGGCCGTCACCGCCGCGACCAAGTGTTGATTTCAGGGAATATGCCCCTCGTTGTCGTCACGATTTCGGAGAATTTGACATCGGTGCGGACCCCGCAAATTGTGAAACAATAATTCTTCTAGCCTTTAAAAAATGCGTACAAATTCCCGAAGACAATCAACATGACCAAAGCCACAGCTGCCCCAAGCTCGGTCCACTTTCTCAGTGCGAGAACATGGCCCTCGCTCGCAGTGCTCAAACGAGGAATCCCGACCAGCACGCGACTTGGAACGATCCCTTCGAGATCTCTTTCCTGTCTAATTCGTACATCGATCACTTCCAGAATGACGGTTAGACCGAGTCCAAGGGAAATTCCGGCGATCAACCCGCCCAGGCTGAACCATAAATGGTTTGGTGACGAAGGCTTGCTGGGCATGCTCGGCGGGTCGATAACGCGAAACTGTTCACCTTGTTGCTGATGTTCGAAGCTGGTAGCCAGTTGCGACTGCATTTGTTTCTGCTGAAGAGAGTTGTAATTCAGTTTGGATTCTTCGTACCCACGGGAAATGTTTGTCAGCTCCTGCTCGGTCTCCGGGGTCAAATTCAGACGCGATTGATACGCGGAAATTTGTGACTCAAGATCCTTCTCGCGCTGCTGATCGTTCAGGATTTCCATCTGATTCGCCTTTAGCTGACTTTGCACCTGAATCAGGGAGGTTGCCGCGCCGCCCTGAAGTTGTCCCACCGCTGGCGAGTCAACAGCGGATGCACTCTCGAGATCCTTCCGACCGGACGCCACGTCACTTTCGGCTTGCTTCTCTAGTTTCTCCGTCTTCGCAATTTCATCCTTGAGCGCGATGATGTCCGGATGCTGTTCGGTATACCGTGACTGAAGGTCGCGAAGCCGCAGGCGCATATCCCGTAGTTCTTTGTCCATCGCTTGTAGCGGCGTCAATATCGATTCACCACCAACCGGAGCTAGGCTGCCCTGCGCCGCCTGATATTGTTGCAGAAGTGACTCCAAGTATAGTTTTTGCTGCTTGGCTGCATCCAGGGTCCGCTGAGCGTTTTGCAACTGATTCTGCAGTCCCGAAAGGATTTGGACATTGCTTTCGAGCTGAGTGGGTAGCTCCCCGAGGTGTTTCGCCTTAAAGGCCGCCACTTTGGCTTCCTGCGCTTCCATGTTGGCTCGGGCATCGGCAAGCTGACGCTCCAGGAAGGCCGTCGTATTCTCGGAAAGCTCTTGCTGTGCTTTCTCGTTTTCGTCGATGAACAATCTGGTCAACTCACTATTCACCTGCTGTGCCAGCTCGGGCGACCTCGCGGAATAACGCATTTTGAAAGCCGTGAATTCTCCCGGACGGCCCGGCGTCTGTACAAGCTCAATCTTTATGTCATTGCGCATTTGCTCGACCGAATCGACGGATTTAACCGCGCCATTCACGCCATACGGCTGAGAATAAAGATGAATGCGATCGATCGTGTCCTGAAGGCGAGTGCGGCTGAGAATTTGCTGCGTCAGGCTTTCCAGGCGCCCTTGAAGATTGGAAGTCACGTTGGGCGTGACGTATTGGTCGGGTACTCTTTGCTGCTCGACCAGGATCAACGCCTCCGATTGATATCTGGAAGGCAGAAACCAGCTCACGCCCCAAACGACCGCCCACGAAAAAAACAAGGGCAGCAAAATCCACCAGCGCCGTCGAAGCGCGATGGCCCAGTAATCCTCCCAGCCTCGAAATTCCGAATCATCTAGTTCATCGGGCATTCCAACCCCCGGGCGGCATTAAAGTCGCAGGATGGAGGAATTGGGAGAAGGGTTTTGTGAACGCAGACTTCCTTCCATTTTCGAATCGTTCCGCAACCTGAGCGCCGCTATTCGTTCGAATCAATTGGACCCAGGGCCTGGGCGTGGTAGCTCACTTTTGTCTTGCAGTGGAATATTCGAATTCTTGTCGTACGCAGGCGCTTCTGAATTCGTGCCCATCAAGGAATCATGCGAACCATCCGGTATTGACGGACCAAACGGGGGCGTCTGCACGCGCACTCCGTCACTTTTTATGGCGGCTGGGATATCGTGAATCGCGGAACCTATTCGCTGCGCTACGTTGAAATAAACTCCCAACCAGCCGAGGGCAAATAGCACCAAGCCGGCGACGGCAACTCTCGTCAGCCATCCAAGTGCGGGCGTGTCCTTGACCGTGAGCACTGGAGCGCGATAAGTGTTCGGGACAATCGGCTTGGGCTCGGCTGCCGATTTCGGCGGAAGGCTTGGCTTTTCGTTCGGCGATCCTGGACCCAAATCGGCCAGCACGTCCTGCGTGATTTCCCGGTCGATTGTTGGCGCCTTCAGGGCCCAGGCCAGCGACATCGCACAAAAGCACATGTTATTTATATTCCGCGGAATGCCTTCGCTACGTTCCGCGATTAGCGTTCGTGCGCCCACGCTAAACAGAGACGATCCCTTATACCCGGCGATGCCAAGGCGATAATCGATGTAGGTATCGACCTCCTCGCGAGTGAGTGGTTCGATCCGGATCGAGAACGATACTCGTTGCCGAAGTTGCACCATCGATGGCTTCGCCAGTTTATCGGCCAGCTGTGGTTGCCCCGCTAGTACAATTTGGACGAGTTTCATCCACGGCGTCTCGAAATTTGAGAGCAGCCTGACTGATTCGAGTACTTCGTCATCCAGGTTCTGTGCTTCATCAATGACAACAACTAGGCGCCCACCGGTTCGCATCTCGTCCAATAGAACCTGGTTGAGCCTCGAGTGCATTTCCGGGAGATCCTTCCCGGCACCATCGAGTCCCAGATCGGCGAGCAAGTAGTACATGAGATCACGTGCATTGCCTGTCGTTTGAAATAAGAAAGCCGTGCGGACTTTGTTCCGCAGTCCGCCAAGATATTCGAAAAGCAGCGAAGTCTTGCCCATCCCGGGCTTGGCGATCAGCGTCAGGAAACCTCGATTTAATTCGGTCCCATACGTAAGAGCAGTCAGTGCTTGTTTGTGTTTGGAGCCAAGGTAAAGAAACCGCGGGTCAGGGGTTACGCCGAACGGCTGTTCGTTGAGACCATAATACTCCAGGAACCTATGCTCTGCGCTCGATCGATCCTCAGCGTTCTCGCTAAAAGACGTCTGTGCAACAACTTCTTCAATTCTCGTTACGGGAATGTCCGGTCCGGTCATGTCAATTCACTCCGCCCGCACCGGATGGAAGCACCCGGCACGGATCCAGATCCAAGACTCGCAAACTTGTCTCGAAATGGGCAGCTCGCGCCATGTTGGCTCATCAGAACCGAAGATGAGAGATTTGAGGGTTCCAAACGACTAAACGGACTCGATGTCATACCCTTCAACTCGAAGCGACACAGATCGTTGAAGCAGTTCCACCGATAGGACCAGGCTCTGGTCGCTACCTTGGCGCATCAGGATTCCCTCGACTCCGTGGAGCGACCCTCCGCGAATGCGCACCCGTTGCCCGGCAGTGATGAACGGATGGGGTAAGCACGGAATTTTCTCATTTATCGCTTTGCAGAGACTTTCGATTTGTTCATCCGGAATCGGAGTCCCTTGTCTTTCATTTCCCACGAAGCCCAACACGCCTGGAGTCCTCAATACCCTTAGACGATCCTCGCCCGCGAGCGCGATGCGAACGAAGGCGTAGCAACTAAACATCGGTATCTCCACCGTGCTCCGCCGGTCACTCCACCTATGAATTTGGCGAAGAAGGGGAAGGAAGGTGCAGACTTTCTTCTCTTCAAATTGGGCAGCAACCCGCTTTTCGTGCCTCGCTCTTGTATAAACTGCATACCAGTTCAATTGCTCTGGGGCGAGGCCTGGTGGAGGAAGGGCCGGCGCGGGCACCAGATGCATTTGGAAATTAGACAAAGCTTCGCCCTCTCAGTCCCATTTCATCATCCGAAACCGCTGCACTAAACTTTTTTCCGCCGAGCCCCGCTCAGCCGAGCCGCTGGAGGAATCAGTTGTCCACGTTCCAGCGGATCGAATCCGGAACAGTAGGGCTCCGATCATTCAAGGCCATGTTTCTCCGCCGCCAGTTCGAATGTTCGAAACCGGTCTGGCATGACCCATGACATCTCGCGCAGTCGAAACTTCGCACTACCCATCTGAAGCCACCGCCACTAATTACCTGCACGTTATGTACCATTATCATGTAACTTATAGCTTCGATTGAGAATCGCAAATCCCTGAAGCGCATCCTGGCTCGCAGCCGGCTCCACGCGGAGCACCAATGACTTAGCGCTTAACCGGACACCAGTCGATACCTCAGTGAAACCGCGAAAAGAAACCTTCACTTGAAGATCGGCCTTTTCCGGAGGTTTAGAATCGGAATAGATAAACATCCCTTTTGAACTGATGTCCCGCGTAAGGCCGCGTCCGCTGCGAGGCACGCCTTTGTCAATCCACTCGAAGTCCACGATCGCTCGAACACCGTAGCGGGTTTGCTCTCTCCGTTCCAAACAACCCTCTTCTTACCGCGAATTTATCGGAGTCCGATTGTTTCTTGCGTTGCTCTTCTGACATAGCCGAATCCGTTTCCCTGGGCGCGCAAAAGATATTCCGGCATGCCGTCGAGGGCAAGAGGTGGAACTTCCCAAACAGGAGGCCGCAAGAAGTATGAGGGGTCCAACTCCACGGATGGAGATTCTCTGATTAAAAACTACCGGCGTGCGCGGCGAGAGCGATAGGTGGTCCGAGCGATTTTACCAGAGCGTTTTACCACGATCTTCATAGGGAGTAATTTCTCTACCCGATTTACTCTAATGTCCACGAAATTCTTGACTTCTGTTTCCTGATAGTGATACTTGGTATGCTCCATTGCGGTGTATGGTGGAAAGCCTTGCAAGGGGGTTGTGGCTCGTTTTACTGGAATATTTTGAAAACATTATAGGTCTAAAACCCGTTTTGGAGTCCCAATATGGCATCCCGGCCGTCCCCGAGGATCCTCGCAGAGACCCCATCAGCGGTTAGCCGTAGGCTGGTACGCGTCCTGATCGCCCTCGGTTCACCAATGGATTGCCAATTGTTGCTGGCCGCCTTGAAGCGGTCCCGGCAGCAATTGAATGTTGTGGCCTGCGCTGTGTCGAAGACCGATATCCTTACCTCTTTTTCGCGCGGCAACATTGACGTAGCCCTGATCAACGCGGACCTGGAGGATGGGCGCTTGGCAGGCTTAGAACTTCTTCCCGAGATCCACGCCTCTTACCAACGAACGCCGGTGGTCATGCTCTTTGACGCTTGGCACGATGACCTAATTCTGCAATCGTTTCGCGCAGGCGCTAAGGGCGTTTTCTGTCGCGCTGAAAAAAGGCTCGATATGCTGTGGAAATGCATATCCGCCGTGCACCAGGGACAAGTTTGGGCGAATAGCGGACAGTTGCATCTGTTGTTGAATACTCTACGTAAAGCGACGCCGATCCGGCCGACAACCGCCCCCGGAATGAATTTGTTGTCCAAGCGCGAAACTGACGTGGCAAATCTCGTGGCCGAAGGCTTGCCGAACAAGGAAATAGCGCCCAGGCTTGGCATCACTGAGCATACCGTGAGCAATTATTTATTCCATATCTATAATAAACTCGGAATCTCCAGCAGAGTCGAACTAGTCCTTTACATGATGAAACAAGGTGAAGAACACCGCGTCGCCGGCTAGTGGTCGGACTGGCATTCAATCAAAGAAGAGTTTGGCCACGGAACGTGCTTCCCTGCTCTCTGCGACGCCGTGCGGACGAGATCGAATAAAATCCATTAGCAACTCGCGTCCGCAACTATCTTGTTGAGCGCTTCAATTCTTAGTTGCGTAAGGCAATCCGTCGAAGACCGGCCTTCTCATCCCATATGAGAAATGGACTTGCCGGTAAGTGGCCCATTTCGATCGTGGGTGCCATCGTCTCTGGGTAACAGCAAGCGCTGTTGCGACTCTCAGGATACCTAATGCTTCATTTTCGCGTTCTTTCCGCACTTTTCCAACACTTGACATGCGCAACTCTTAAGGAGCAGAAGCGTGACACAGAGCGCGCAACTCCTTGGGGAGGACCACCATGAGAGATTCAAAAGGGCCAGTGCAATGGCCCGCCATAGGACGCGGTGATTTCTTGAAAATTGGCGCCGGCGGTGCGGGTGCGATGATGACCATGGGTGCAACGATGACCGCGCTGCAAGCCGATGCGACTGCGCAGGCGCACGGTAAGGTTGAACCATTTTGGGCGGCGCATCCGGGCAAGGCAGGAGTCGGCAGGCCTGTTTCCATCGATCTCGATGCCCACTGGTCGCCGGAACCCTACAACAAAGCTTTGGCTGAACTTGGGCATCCGGTCGACAGTTTTCTTACTCAGCGTGTACGGAAGTGACCGCACCCGTCTGACAAGCTACTCGGTTATCGTCTCAGGCTCACCGTCTGATTGGGTTTCGTTTTGTTGGGTCAGACCAGTGTCCATTTCTCCCAACGATTCTGTATTTTGAACGCGAATTTATGCTCGAATCGAAGTCCTTCATTGTTTCTTGTAAAAATCGATTACCCTGTTATCGAAGTTCTTGTTGTCCTCGGGACTACATATCCATTCAGTGAATGGGTCAGTCTTATAGATTCGATCATGTACTTCCTGGATCGGCACCAGATGGTAATACTTATGAAATCCAGGCCAGGACTTATCGCCCCACGCTTTCGGATCGTAATACGTCATATCGATCACCAAATGGTCATGATCCACACGGGTGAAGCGCTCCACGAGGCGGAAAGCGTCGCTCTTCCACTGGCCAAGGCTTTGCGTGATCGGTGTCCTCCCATTATAGCCAATCGTATCGACAACCAGCGTGTTTCCTTCCCAGTGAGCGATTGAGTCTCCCTCGAACGTGGGATCCATTTCCCTGGGATGCTCCTGGTTTAACCAGAAGATCCGCCATTCGCGATGATAATTGTTCAGCTGAACAACTCGTTCCGGGCTCATAAAAAATGTCAGCAAGCCCAGGTTGGGATAGTCATAGAATGCCGGCGCAGCGAGCGGCTCGCAATCTTTGCCAGGATATTCTCCCTCAGGATCGTTGGCAGGGACGCCATTGGGGTCGGTGGCGTAGCACGGATCTTGGTTATTCGGGCAAAGGTGCCCTGGGCGATCCCACCCTGGCAGGGTCTTTCCTCCCGGGACGGGATCGTGCGAAATCGCTTTCATCAGCAAATGCTGCTTCGCCCAATCCGTCAAAGGCGGTTCTGGTATCTTTTGGTCTTGACTGTCAGAATTCCGTCGACCAATCGCAGGGTTCGCACGGTCACCGATCCAGTTTCCATTAAAGTCACGAGGATCGTACGGCAGATTCGCAGCCGCACTCGGTTTATCGGTGTTGGGAGCGCTTTGGGCCTGGGCGTACAGCAACGACGAACTTGCGACCACCGCAATGAATGCTACGATGGAATGTAAATAGCGAATTCTCATTTCTATAACTCCTTGCGTGCCTAAGATCGAAATTCCAGCGGAACGCGTCGCGACGCGAGATTCGGGAATTTGCGACTCCGATTCCCTGACTCGCAACTAGAACTTGTGTCGTAAATTCCTATCGCCAGTTTCGTCCTCTTGAAAACGGGGTTAGGTATAGCGCCCAACCAATATTGTCCGCCCTAAAAGCGCCCGGTAATCCTGCGCCCCTTCAGGGCGCCAAACGATCAGTTAATTCCAGAACCCAAGGCGTTGCCATGGGCTGGCATGCGCCGCCGCTTTCAGTGACGGGAGATGTCGATTTATTTTCTTGAACCTTTTACGGCACCCCGTAGATTCTCCCCTTTCCCGCTCAGCCCGGGCATTTATGAGATGGCGTCTGGTAATCGCTCCAGGACTCGTCTAAATTCAACTTTCTATCTCGATGTCTCCTGCCTCTTCGTTCGAAATTAAGTTTGCTAAAACGGATCGCCGCGAGTAACACCCTAGAACGAATATTTCAGCGCCATTTGAATCAGGCGGGGATTCACTGACGTACTCGTTATCTGTCCAAAAGTCGATTTCGAAACGTCTGCTACGGACGGATTATTGAATTGTGGGTGATTAAACGTATTGAAAAATTCCGTTCGGAACTGCAGCGTGGCATCTTCCCGAAGGCCTCCAACCCTGGTCGTCTTGGCCAAGATCATATCCCAATTGAACTGACCGGGCCCGAGAACAATGCCTGGGCCGACATCGCCCCACCCGGTCGCTTTTCCATCGCTGGCGAACGGGGAAACGGGAAACGCCGCGGTTGTAAACGCAGCCTTGTTGAACCAGCCCTGGCCGCCGTTCGCTCCACCCAACCGCTGTTGCACGCTGCCTGTCGACGCCGCATTCACGGCACTCATTCCCGCAGCGTACACAGCCGTGGAAACTTGGGTAGCCGCGCCACCAAAGCCGTAAATCGTTCCGCCTCTGGAATCGGTGATGGTAAGAGGAGTTCCGTCTTGTACGACCGTAACTCCGGATACGGTCCATCCAGAAGCCACTTTGTCCAAGAAGCCCTCGTGCTTCCCCAACGGCAGGTCATACGAGTAATTGACGGTAAGGCGCTGTGGACGATACAACCCGTTCGGGGCCCAGCCGGTAATATCGGGATCGTTCACCGTGATCTGTGTGCCGTTGGACGTGATAACGGTTGTAAAAGCGCGGCTATATGTATAAGCCGCCTGCATCGTCAATCCATGAGAGAAACTCTTCCGCAGAGTGGCCTGGAGACCGTTGTATTTTTCGGCGCCATCCGACACAGAGTCCGATAAGCCCGCAGGTGCGAAACCCAGATATGGCACGCGAATCGAGGCATT
>JBEKCU010000084.1:0-14232 GCA_050014735.1 Candidatus Acidiferrales bacterium
TCCAACACGCGTACCTTCAACGCCCGTTTCTCCAACGCGCGTTCCTTCGAGATTCGATCTTCCGATCCCCGTTACTTCAGCACCCGTTCGAGGGGCGATTGTCGGAGGGGCGGGCTTCAGCCCGCCTGAAAGGAGGCCTCTCTCTGGGGCTTTAGCCCCTGAAGCCGCCGAGGTAATTGGCCCAAACCGCAACGAATCGAGCACGGCAATCGGACGGGCGCCCATTGTAAAAATATCGCGGAGAATCCCGCCCACTCCAGTCGCCGCGCCTTGAAACGGCTCGACGTAACTCGGATGATTGTGCGATTCCATCTTAAACGCGGCAGTGAGGCCGTCGCCGATGTCCACCACGCCGGCGTTTTCCCCGGGACCTTGCAGCACCTGAGGCCCGCGCGTTGGCAGCCGCCGCAGATGCACCTTGCTCGATTTGTAGGAGCAATGCTCGCTCCACATCACACTGAAAATCCCCAGCTCGGTGAAGTTCGGCTCGCGTCCCAGAATTTTCTGGATGCGCGCATATTCCTCGGCAGTGAGGCCGTGCTCAGCCGCCAGTTTCGGTGTGACTCTGATTTCGGTATCAAGCATATTTCTCGCAGGCTTTTGCCGGGAAGACCGCAGGGGCACGGTTCACCACGAACGCTCGCCGTGAAAGGCACGCCGTTCACGGTGAACCGTACCCCCTACTCTTGAAATTCCTTTACTACGCTACGCCGAAACCGCCGATTGCCGCGCAAGCGATTCGATTAGCGAGCGGAATATGACCAGACCATCGACCGAACCGAGTGCCCCTTCCACCGCGCGTTCCGGGTGCGGCATCAGGCCAACGACATTGCGCTCGCGATTGCAAACGCCCGCGATGTTTGCGATTGAGCCATTCGGATTGGCCGCTGTTTCCTCGCGTCCATCGGACGTTGTGTAGCGGAACACGATTTGGCGGTTGCGTTCCAACTCCGCCAGCGTCGATTCATCGCAAAAATAATTTCCGTCGCCGTGAGCAATTGGCATTCGCAACACCTGGCCCGCCTCGGCGGCGCTGGTAAAAGGAGTATCTGTAGTTTCAACTCGAATATGGACCTGGCGGCACACAAATCGCATCCCGGCATTGCGCTGCAGCGCCCCAGGCAGCAGGCCTGCCTCGCACAGAATCTGGAAACCGTTGCAGATGCCCAGCACCAGGCCTCCGCCGCGAGCGAATTTTTCCACCGCTCGCATCACGGGAGAAAATCGCGCGATCGCGCCGGTACGCAGGTAATCGCCGTAGGAAAAGCCGCCGGGCAGCAGGATCGCGTCACAGCCGTCAAGTTGTTCGGATCGATGCCACAGAAATTCGACAGGCTGCTGAAGGACGTGCGAAAGCGCATAGTATGCATCGTGGTCGCAGTTTGAGCCCGGAAACACGACCACACCGAATTTCATCGCGCGGAGTCTCCCCTCGAAAGGAAAATTTTAACACAGCATGGGTCTTATATTCCGCTGGCGTGATGGACGCCCTAAAGTCTTTTTGATGATTGCGATTGGTGCAACTTCGCACAACCCTAGTAACCGCGTCGTTTAGAGAGGCGCTCGGTGTTCAGAAGAGGAACAGCTTGCGGAATCAGGTTCTAGTGTCCTGAAACGCGCTTCGGCAACATGTGTCCCGGCCGGCGATGAATTGCCAAGTACGCCAGCACGCAAACAGCCGCTATGACCAAGCCGAATGCAGCCGAATCGAGTGCCAGTCCCAAAATCCCGCTTGCCAGCATAATTAGGCCGAGCAGAGCGAGATTCGCGCTCGCGTAAACTTCCAGAACCAGATCACCGATTATGAAGGAAATTGCACCAACAACAAGGCCCCAGTTTACCCACACGCTCATGGACAGTTCCTCCCAAGCCAACCTTGGGCCGACAGTATCACCGGTCAGGACCGCAATGCAACAGTTTCGATGCGGCACCGGGTAGCAAGAGAGTTACCTATAAACCCAACAGTAATAATGTGCGAATGCGCCGCGGACGGCTTTTTGTTTGGCGGGAGGGATTTATTTTTTGCGTTTTGATTTTTCGCGTGAGGACTTTTTTGCTGCCTTGCCCTCGGCGGCAATTTCCTTGCGGCGCTTCGTTGCCCAGCCGAGCTTGTTTACCTGATGCCCGCGCGCAACGCCCAGCGAATCGGGCGGCACATCTTTCGTGATCACCGAGCCCGCACCGACGTAAGCGCCGTCGCCCACGCGCACCGGAGCGACGAGAGCCGTATCGCTGCCAATGAAGACGCCCTTGCCAATCGTCGTGGGATTCTTGTGTACGCCGTCGTAGTTACAGGTAATCGTGCCGGCGCCGATGTTGGTGCCGCTGCCGATATGTGCGTCTCCGAGGTAGGTCAGGTGCATCGACTTTACGCCCTCGCCCAGGACGCTCTTTTTCACCTCGACGAAGTTTCCCACGCGCGCGTTTGCCTCGAGGCGCGCGCCTTCGCGGAGATGCGCGAACGGACCGACCTGTGTGCCGCGCGAAAGATGGCTGGCAATCACCATCGTATATGGTTTGACGAGCACGTTATCTTCAAGGACGGCGTCCGAAAGAATGCTCCCGGTGCGAACCGTGCAAGCTGCCCCAACGCGCGTCTTTCCCAGCAACTGAACGCCGGGTTCGATACGTGTATCCGCGCCGATCGTGACTTCCGGATCGATAAGCACGGTTTCCGGCAATTCAATGGTCACGCCGGCGTCCATAATTGCGGCGCGCTTGCGCCGCCGGAAGACGGTATCCACCTCGGCCAGATCGGCGCGGGTATTGCATCCCAGCACTTCATCCGAATCGGCGGCTACAACGGCCTGCACGTTCTCGCCTTTTTGGCGCAATACGGCAATCGCATCCGTCAGGTACAGCTCCTTGTGAACATTCTGCGGCTTCAGCGATGCCAGGGAAGGCCACAATTTCGCGAGGGTGAAGCAGTAGATGCTTGAATTGATTTCACGGATGGCGCGCTGATCGGGGGCGAGCGCCGAATCCTCGACGATTGCAGCAACCGAGCCGTCGTCGCGCCGCACGATACGACCATAACCAGAGGGATTCTCAATCTCCGCGGATAGGATCGTTGCGGCGGCTCCGGTTTCCCGATGCGCGCGAGCAAGGGCAGCCAGCGTTTCGGTGCGAATCAACGGAGCATCGCCCGGCAGCAGGATGGCGTACTTCGCGCGCGCCGGAATGGCTTTGCGCGCCACGAGCATTGCATGTCCCGTTCCTCGCTGTGGCTCTTGCAACGCTGTTTTTACTCTGAGCGGTGCAACCGCGGCCGTTACGTCCTCGGCCTGATGTCCTACGATGGCGATTATCTCGCGAGGTTTCAACGGCTGGCAGGCGCGCACGACGTGCTCGACTAGGGGTCGCCCGCCCGCGGGATGCAGTACCTTTGCGAGAGCGGATTTCAGCCGTGTCCCCTTGCCGGCCGCCAAGATCACAATTATGAAATCGGAATTTGACATACCGATATTGTCGGCTCTCCCCGTGGGTTTGACAATCGAGCGGAAACAGCGCGATGCGAATCGAATACTTAATGTAAAAAGCACAGGGGAATGGCTGTGGCGTTGAGCTAATCCGCGGGTGCCGAAGCCTGCATGGACAGAAGCTGGGATTTGGTGGGAGCTTCGTCGTACGTCTCGGTCCAGAGCGCTGGATCCGCCAATAAACGCGTAACTAGCTGTGTATGCAATGCATGGCCTGCCTTATAGGCCTCGACTCGAGCCAGCAGGGGCCGCCCGACCAGAGCCAGATCGCCGATCAAGTCAAGGGCCTTGTGACGCCCAAATTCGTCCGGAAAGCGCAGCGGGCCGTTCATGACGCCGCTTTCGTTCAACACAATCGCATTTTCCAGCGAGCCGCCGCGAATCAACCCCATGCGGCGCAGTCCCTCAAAGTCCTGCACAAAGCCGAACGTTCTGGCGGACGCCAGCATCGTGCTGAACGATTCGCGCCCAACTCGGATTTCCACTTCCTGCGCTCCCACGGACGGATGCTTGTACTCCACAAAGCATCGAACCTGGAACTCATCCGCCGGGTAAATCCCAATGCTCCGGTCGCCATCGGTGAATTCCAGAGATTTAATCACCTTTAGGTAGCGGCGCCGCTTTCTTAACTTGCGAATTCCGGCCTGCCCAAGCATTTCAATGAAGGGCTGCGACGAACCGTCCAGAATCGGCAGTTCAAGAGCGTCGAGCTCGACATAGACGTTGTCGATGCCGCAGGAATAAAGAGCTGCGAGAAGGTGTTCGGTCGTGGAAAGCAGCACGCCCTTTTTCATCAGGCTCGTGGCATAACTGACGCGCGCCACATTTTGGACGTGCGCTTCGATTTCAAAATTGTCGAGGTCCACTCGCCGGAATACGATGCCAGTATTTGCCGGAGCCGGGACGAGCCGCAATTGAGACTTCACGGCCGTGTGCAGGCCAATCCCTTTGGTCGCAACCGGTCGCTGGATGGTGGTTTGGTAGGTCACAGAAGCTTAAACAGAAGCATTTGAAGGGCCTTCCTATGATCATATTAAACCAATTAAATCAGGTAGTTGTGGGATATTGATTGCTTCCCTGTGGTGAAATAGACACAATAATAGGTGTTTCCCGTGGTAATTTTGTCCCAATCAGGGTCGCGTGTTGAGATAGATTTCAATCTGGGTGGTTTAGATTTCGCAATCACGAATACTCACAACCTATGAAGCCTTTGCTACTAACCCCCAAAGACGATCAAGGGATGCCTTGTGTACTGTCGAAGCCGCGCTTAGAATAATGCTGAGCTTCGAGCCCATGGCGAGTCCCTTTCATATCGTTTCAAATTCAGGCCCCGTTCCGGCTAGCGGCAGCGTCATTGGTCCGGCCGAACATCCGCGGCCGGAATGGCTGCGCGTTAAATTTTTCAACGGGCCGAATTACCAGGACCTTAAACGCATCATGCGCACGCTCGGCCTCCACACGGTCTGCGAAAGCGCTCGCTGCCCGAACATGGGCGAATGTTGGGAGCACCGCACGGCGACGTTCATGATTCTGGGCAACATCTGCACTCGGGCCTGCGGCTTTTGCGCGGTGCCCTCGGGAAAGCCTGCCGCGCCCCCGGACGAACAAGAGCCGGAACGGGTTGCGGAGGCGGTCGAGCGCATGGGTTTGCGTTACGCCGTGGTGACTTCGGTAAACCGCGATGACCAGCCGGATGGCGGCGCGGCCATTTTCGCACGCACGATCGCTGAAATTCGCAGTCGCGTTCCGAATTGCAGAGTCGAAGTTCTGATCCCGGATTTTCGCGGCGACTGGCAGGCGCTTGAGATCGTGATTGCTGCGAGCCCGGACGTTCTGAATCACAACACCGAAACAGTTCCGCGGCTGTATCGCGACGTGCGCAAGGGCGCGATTTACCAGCGCTCGCTCGAACTTTTGCGCCGGGCGAAATTTCTGGCGCCGGCGATGCCCACGAAGACAGGGCTGATGCTGGGACTTGGCGAGATGCGCGAAGAAGTTCTAGAAACAATGCGGGATCTGGCCGCGCAAGGCACGAATATCCTGACGCTGGGACAATACATGCAGCCGACGCGCGAGCATCTGCCCGTGGTGCGTTTCGTTCATCCCGACGAATTCGCCGAATATAAAATCGTGGGCGAACAAATGGGTTTCGCGCATGTTGAGTCCGGCCCTCTGGTGCGTTCCTCGTATCATGCCTTCGAGCAGGAAGCCGCTGCCCACCTATAAGCGCTCCTTGTATCATTCCCATCACGCTCTGCCCGCAAATTAGCGTAAGATTCCCCCAACCTGATTCAGTCGAGGATAAAATTTCGATGAGACACTCACGGACTTCTGCGAATCTCGTATTCCGCGTCGCCATCTTTGTCGCGCTCATCTGGGCGATCCTTTGCGCGAACCCCGCGGCTGCGGCGCAAAGCGCCACGCCGATTTCCGGCGCCGACGTATATCAAAATCGCTGCGCGAAATGTCACGACCAGACGGATTCCCGCGCACCTTCTCGGGACACGCTGCAGAAAATGTCCTCGGCTCGCATTCTCCGAACGCTCGATTTCGGATTGATGATGGGCGTGGCCTACCCAATGAAACGCGATGAGCGACTGGCCGTCGCAAAGTTCCTGGGAACCAACGCCCCCGACGCGCCGCTGATTCCCGCAAGCGCATTTTGTTCCGCGAACGTTCATATTTTCCCCGGTCCGGCCTCCGACACATGGCCGGGTTGGAGTCCGTCTCCGTTCAACACCCGATATCAGTCGACCGAGCGTGCTGGACTCAGCGCTGGGACTGTCCCGCGCCTCAAGTTGAAATGGGCGCTCGGTTTCCCGGGTGACGTTACCGCCTTCGCGGCGCCAACCGTCTTGAACGGGACACTCTTCGTCGGGAGCGCGAGTGGCCTGATTCAAGGCTTGGATGCCAGCACGGGCTGCACTCACTGGACGTTTCAAGCGGACGGGCCGGTACGGGGCGCCATTCTTCCCGTTCAAACCGGGTCCTCGTATTCATTGGTATTTGGGGACCTGCTCGGCTGGGGATATGCGCTCGATGCAGGAACCGGCAAGTTGCTTTGGAAGAAACGCGTGGAAGATCATGAAGCCACGCGGCTGACCGCTTCGCCGGTTGCCCAGAACGGCGTGGTGTTCATGTCTGCTTCCTCCTGGGAAGAGACTCGTTCGCTCGATCCCAAATATCCCTGCTGCACATTTCGCGGCAGTGTCACCGCGCTTCGCGTTCGTGACGGTTCGGTCGTTTGGAAGTTATACACGGTCGATTCGCCGAAACAGACTGGCACGACCAGCGTCGGGACGCCTCAGTGGGGACCTTCCGGAAGCCCTATTTGGTCCGCTCCGACAGTGGACGCAAAGCGCGGTCTCCTTTATGTCACGACGGGCGACAATTATTCGCTTCCCGTAACTTCGACCAGCGATGCTGTTATGGCCGTCGATATCAAGACGGGGAAAATCGTGTGGTCCCAGCAGCTTTTGGCAGGCGACTTCTACAATTCCGCGTGCCGGGCCAAAGCTCCGAATTGCCCGCCGGGGAACGGACCCGATTACGATTTCGGTTCCTCGGCTTTGTTGGTCCGTACACCGAAAGGGAAAGAGATCCTCGTCGCCGGGCAAAAATCCGGAATGGTTTACGCCTTCGACCCAGACGAGAAAGGCAAAATCCTTTGGCAGACTCGAGTCGGGAAAGGCGGCCTGAACGGAGGTGTTCAGTGGGGAATGGCCAGCGACGAACAGAAAGTTTACGCGGCTGTTGCCGATGTGGCGGCCGTCTTGAACTCCGCCGGTCCGATCGGCGGCGCGACATTCGATCCCGTTCAGGGCGGCGGCCTCACGGCTCTGCATCTGGAGGACGGCTCAAAGGCTTGGTTCGCTCCGAGCCATCCGTGCGATCCTCCTCGGCCCGGGTGCAGCCCCGGCCAGCCAGGTGCGGTCAGTCTGATTCCCGGCGTTGTTTTTTCCGGTGCGATCGATGGACACATCCGCGCGTTCAGCACCGAGGATGGGGAAGTCCTTTGGGATTTCGACACTGCGCATGCATTTTCCACCGTGAACGGAGTTGAGGCGAAGGGCGGCTCGCTCGACGGAGCGGGCCCGGTGATAGCAGGGGGCATGGTCTTCGTCAACTCAGGATATCCGCGCAACGGCGGGATGCCCGGAAACGTGATGCTGGCGTTTGCCCCGGAGTAGAACGGGCTTCAGAGCCTGTGCGAGAACACGGGAATCTCTGTGGGTCGTGGCTTTAGCCACGACATAAGACCTGCAAAATCAGTGCGGCTTCAGCCGCTGAGGTTCTAATTTTGCAGTTCTCACACAGGCTCTTCAGCCTGTTTGCCTTTTGAAGTTCAAGATCCGGAACAAAAATAAACCAAGATCTGAGCAGAACCAAACGGGCTGAAGCCTGTTCTACCGAACCCCACAATCGTATATATCCGTATTGACATGTCGATTTACAAAATATATAAACGTATTTTCCGGAGGGATCGATGCGCTCCGATGAACTACTGAATCCGCGCGATGCAGCGCGGGCGCTGGGAATCAGCTATCCCACGCTGAAACAGTGGATCTACAAAAAAAAACTGCGCAGTATCCAAACCGCCGGCGGACACCATCGCATCCCCGCCTCGGAAATCGAGCGGTTTCTGCCGCGAACCGAGGAAAAAGACACATTCGCCGGACGGCGCAACTTTCGCCGGATCAGCGGGCGCAATCAACTGGTTGGGCGAATCGTGGAAGTGCGCTATAGCGGATTGCTAGCCCAGGTGAAGCTCTCGATTGGCGGGCAGCGAATCTCCTCGATCATCACCGCCGATGCGGCGCGCGAAATGCGCCTGGAAAAGGGACAGACGGCGGCGGCGCTGATCAAGTCCACCGAAGTCATGATCGTGCGCGTGTGATTGCGATCGGTGCGAATGTGAAACGGAATCTTACAACATCGCTGTTCGCATTCGTCGCGCTGGCCCTCGGTGCGTCATATCCAGGAGCTCGAGCGGCTACGCCTTTCCCCGTATCGCAAGCAGCGAGTAAATCCTGCGGCACTATCAGTGTGGCGGCCGCGTCGGATCTGGTGTATGCGATAAATGAAATCGCCGGAAATTTTGAGAAGGCCACCGGCTGCACCGTTCGCGTAAGCGCGGGATCTTCTGGAAACTTTTTATCGCAAATCGAAAACGGCGCGCCGTTCGACATATTTTTCTCCGCGGACATCGAGTATCCGAAAAAACTGGAAAGTGAAGGTCTGGCGACGGCGGGAAGCACGTATCTTTACGCTGTCGGCAAAATCGTACTGTGGGTCCGAAGCGATTCGCGCCTGGACGTCAGCAGAGGATTTGAAGTGCTTCGCGATCCGTCGATCCAGAAACTTTCTATCGCGAATCCGCAACATGCGCCCTACGGCCGCGCCGCCGAGCAAGCATTGCGCGGGGCGGGTGTGTACGATGCCGTGAAAGACCGTCTAGTCCTCGGCGAAAATATTTCACAGGCGGCGCAATTTGTTGAATCCGGAAACGCGGAGGTTGGCGTCCTGGCGCTTTCACTCGTGCTATCGCCTCCATTGAAGGACAAAGGGCGTCTCTGGAACATTCCTGAGAACCTGTACTCACCTATCCGGCAGGGCGCGGTGGTCCTAAGCGGATCGAAAAATCCGCAGGGGGCACAACAGTTTCTCGCTTACATCAAGTCTCCCGCGATCGCGTCGCTTCTGGAGCGCTATGGATTTACGCTACCGCGCGAGGGCAAATCTTGAACTGGCAGGCCATTGCGCTTTCGCTCCGATTGGCGGCGAGCGTCGCGGGAATTCTTCTGGCCGTGGGCCTGCCGCTGGCGTATTGGGTGACGTTCTCGCGCTGGCGCTGGAAATTTGTGATTGAGGCAATCGTCGCGCTCCCGCTGGTGCTGCCTCCCACGGTCCTGGGCTATTACATTCTCGTGGGATTGGGCCCGCGCAATCTTCCCGGCAAGCTCTGGCAATCGTGGTTCGGCCACACGCTGCCATTCACGTTCGGTGGACTGTTGGTCGCGTCCGTTCTCTATAGCCTGCCGTTTGCCGTGCAGCCATTTTCGGCTGGCTTTGAGGCGGTGGACCGTAAGTTGATCGAAGCCTCGTGGACGCTGGGTGCGTCTCGTCTGGCGACGTTCTTTCGCGTGATCCTTCCGCTATCCACGGCCGGAGCGGTTACCGGCACAGTGCTGAGCTTCGCGCATACGATCGGCGAATTCGGCGTCGTGCTAATGGTTGGGGGAAACATTCCCGGCGTGACGCGCACAGTTTCCATCGACATCTACGACCAGGCGCAGGCTGGAAATTACGATGTGGCAAATCGGACAGCTCTGATCCTGCTGCTGTTTTCCTTCGTGGTTCTTTCTGTCATCTACGGAACCAATCGGCGCGCGCTGAGCCTTTGGCGAAAATCCTAGGATGGAGCTTCGGTGCAGTAATTTAATGACGTAATCGCGGACTTGAGGTTTTTTGGAGACCGTGCGTTCAGAGTCTTTGTGCTAGCCGGAGAGGGTTTTTGGCAACCGGAGATTTTTTGTGGGGGCGAGGATTTTTTGTGGAGGACCGAAGATTCTTTGTGCGTCACGGCTTCAGCCGTGACATAAGATCCGCACAAATCAACGCGGCTTTAGCCGCTGCCGCGTTGGACTGCGATTGTTTAATTAAGGACAAGGACCGCGGCGCCTAAGAAAATAATGGCACTCGAAGTTACGATCGAAAAAAAGGTGGGGGACTTCCGACTGGCCGTTGAATTTACGGCGGACGGCGCGCCGCTCGGTTTGCTTGGTCCTTCGGGCTCGGGGAAGACGATGACGTTGCGAGCGATCGCGGGCCTGGACACGCCGGACAGCGGGCGGATCGTGCTTCATGGATGCGTACTATTCGATTCCGAACAGCGCATCAACGTCCCTCCCCGTGAGCGCCGGATCGGCCTCCTCTTTCAGCACTATGCACTCTTCCCCCACCTGACGGTCGCGGAAAATGTCGCATTCGGACTTGGTCGGCTTGCGGAAGACGAGCGCACTCGCCGGACAAGGCAACAACTCGCGGCGATGCGCTTGGAGGTCCTCGCAAGCCGGTACCCCAATTCACTTTCCGGCGGCGAGCAACAGCGCGTAGCGCTCGCGCGCGCTCTCGCCATCGAACCTGCTGCCCTGTTGCTCGATGAGCCCTTTTCCGCGCTCGATACGCACTTGCGCAGCGCCCTCGAGCGCCAGCTTCGTGACACGCTGGAAAGCTTTAATGGCTCGACTGTGTTCGTCAGCCACAATCTCGAAGAGGCATACCGAGTCTGCCGGCAACTCGTGGTGCTAGTGCGGGGACAAGTCGCTGCACGAGGTCCCAAGGAAGAAATTTTCCGCCATCCGCCGACTCTCGAGGTTGCCCGCCTCACCGGGTGCAAGAACTTTTCGCGCGCGCGCCATGCCGCCGATGGATCGATCGAAGCGATCGATTGGGGCTGTGCTCTCCAGGTGACGCAGCGGTCTGTGAATTCTCCCGCGCATGTCGCGATTCGAGCGCATCATATTCGCGTGCGCTCGGCGAACAATGCCATTCCAGGACCAACTCACGAACGCCGCGAGAACACCTTCCCTTGCTGGCTCGCCGCCATAACGGAAACACCCTTCCGCGTCACTCTCGATTTGCGGATCGGTGGCCCGCCTGCAAATCCTGGTGATTTTCACATTCAGGCGGAAGTTTTCAAACAGGAGTGGGAGGCCTTCCGCTTTATCCCGCAGCCATGGCAGGTTCAGTTACCACCTGAGTCGATTTTCCTGTTACCGGATTGAAGTTCGAAGGTCGGCCTTAGTAGAACAGGCTTCAGCCTGTTCTACTGAAGTCGTTGCGTGGAAGGCGTACAGTCCGCTCCCGCACCCGCGCAAGTATCCCGCAGGAAAATACCCGATGCGGAAGACGAGACGGCCCCGCCGAGGTTCGTGGCCGATGAATAGAATGTGACGTAGCGTCCGTTGGCGCCGATCGTCGCGGACGTGCTTTCGCCATTGGCCTGCGTTCCATCGCTCGCGACGGAAATTCGCTGTGTCGAGGGTGCGCAGCCGGACTCGGCACCCGCGCAAGTATCCCGCACGAAAACATCCGCCAAGCCGTTCGTATCGCCGTTCACCAGGTTCGTCGCCGATGAAATAAACGTCACAAAGCGCCCATCCGCGCTGATCGCGGGAGAAATACTGTTTCCGTCGGCGGGGTTGCCATTGATTCCGACGGAGGCAAGCGTCACCGAAGGCGTGCAGCCTGCGGGAGCGCCGGTACACGTATCGCGCACAAAAATGTTTTCAGTCGTACCGGCTGTTTCGGTGACGCCATCGGTCGAGGCCAGCACGGAGGCGGCATAGCGACTGTCCGCGCTCGTCACCGGCAATGACAGCGGATCGCTGGATCCGGAGACTGCACTCGTAGCGGCAGTCGAGTTCAAAGTCTGGCCTGCGTTTTGTGCGGTAGCTCTTCGCTCAGCCGGGAGCGGCGGTCCATAAATGGTGAACGTGATCGTGTTTGACGTACCCCCGCCGGGTCCAGGAGTGAATACCGTCACCGGGATCATTCCCTGGTTGGCGATATCCGCCGCTGAAATCGAAGCGTTGAGTCCTGTCACTCCAACGAAGGTTGTTGTTCGGGCGCTTCCATTCCACCGCACCACCGAGCACGGGAGCAAACTGCTGTTTTGATCGTCGTTCACGGTCAGTACAAATCCAGCCGCCCCGGCATCCGCGGAGGCGGGCGAAAGTGAAGTGATCGACGGCGCCGACAACGTCGCTGGCGGGGTCAGCGTATCTGGGGTAACCATAGTGAACGGCATCGAGTTCGAGGTCACCGCCGGGCTGCTCGACACAGTAATGTTCACGGCTCCAACAGAGGCTGTATCCGCAGCCGTTATCGCGGCCGTCACCTGCGTCGCGTTCACAAAGGTGGTAGGGCGCGGCGAGCCGTTCCAGTTAACAAGTACCCCGCTTGTGAAACCTGTTCCATTAACCGTGAGCGTCAGACCGACCGGGCTGCAATATGCCGTCGACGCCGATCCCGTCGTCGATGCGGAAAGCGACGTGATGGACGGAGCGACAACCGGGAACGCAACGCCGTTGGACGCGCCTCCGCCTCCTCCGGCTGTGGTGTTGAAGACTGTCACCGTGGGTGACCCCACCGAGGCGAGATCCGTGGCCAAAATTGCCGCGCTCAGTTGCGTCGAGCTGACATACGTCGTCGCGCGCGTCACGCCATTCCATTGCACCACCGAGCAGGGGACGAAATTGCTGCCTGTGACGGCCAACGTGAATGCAGCTGTCCCGGCTGTCGCGCTCGCGGGCAAGAGCGAGCCGATAGCCGGCACCGGTAGCGCAGTGCTGGGCGCGGAGGTTGTAAAAGGCAAAGTATTCGAGCTGACGGCGATATTAGATACGGAAACTTGAGCGGTTCCCTGAGTAGCCGTATCCGCTGCCGTAATCGTTGCGGTCAGTTGTGTCGAGCTTACAAATGTAGTCGCGCGCGGCGAGCCATTCCAATTCACAACCGACCCGCTCACGAAATTCGTGCCCGTGACGGTCAGCGTAAAGCTCGTTGTGCCGCAAGAGGGCGCCGACGATGTAGACGTCAACGACGACGATAGCGATGTGATGGACGGAGGCACAATCGTGAACGTTGCCCCCGCGGGCGCAGGGTTCGTTTGGGTTGTGCCCCCGCCCGGGCCCGTCGTGAACACCGCAACCTGAGCGGTTCCGAGAGCCTGGAAATCGGTTGCCGGTACTGTCGCCGCGAGCTGCGTTCCGCTGACATAACTGGTCGTCAGCGTAACTGCCGGATTGGTGCCGCTCACCCACTGCACCACTGAGCACGGGAGGAAGTTGCTGCCCGTTACGGTCAGTGCAAGAGCGGCAGAGCCAGCGGCGATGCTCGATTGCGATAGCGAGGTGATTCCAGGCGCAGCAAGGTTTGCAGGCGTTACAAGGTTGAAAGGGGCAGAGTTCGAAATTCCAACCGAATTGGATACCGAAACGTTAACCGGGCCAGGAAACGCCGTGTCCGTGGCCAGGATCGAGGCCTGCAACTGGGTAGAACTCACAAAGGTAGTTGCGCGTGGCAAACCATTCCAATTCACAATCGCATCGCTGGTGAAATTTGTGCCCGTTACCGTGAGCGTGATCCCTGCCGCGCTGCAATAGGGAGTCGATGCCTGCGAAGTGGTCGAGGACGAAAGCGAAGTAACCGCTGGCGGCGTACCGGTCGCGCTTCCAATCGTGAAGAAAACAATGTTCGACACTTCAGTTGTCGTCGTGGCAGTTGTACTTGAAGAGCCTGAAACCGACGAGCCAGGAATATCGATGGCGATCTGGACCGTCGCAGCGGTCCCGAGATACGAGGCCGGAATCGGAGCAGTGAGATGGTTCGAGTCTACAAACGTAGTGTTGAGTGAGATCGGAGTTGCGGCATTCGCATTCCAGAGGATTACCGCGCCCGAAACGAAACCCGTGCCGTTGGCAGTAATCGTGAAGCCTCCGCCGCCCACCGTCGCGGTTTGAGGGCTTAAGAACGACAGCGTGGAGGACGATGTTTGGACGCTTAGGTTAGTGTTGAACTCGGAACAAGCGGAAGCAAGTCCGCACGCCACCAACGCCACGATTAGCCACTTGCGCGAACACATCCGAACACGCTCCTCGCGAGCCACCCGGCGGGAAGCCGGGCAGACGAAAACGCTCTCAACAATCCGGGTGCTGAGGAAATCGGCGACAATCCAAGAATTTAGGAA